>NZ_JBSFLZ010000208.1:0-6524 GCF_053599315.1 Saccharopolyspora sp. NPDC000995 | reverse complement strand
CGTTCCCCACGGCCCGATCGTCACAGTCCGTCTACGCAGCTCAGGACGCCATTCGCCTGGCCCGTAGTTCGGTCAACGGGACCTCCATGCCTTCGCGGTACGCCTGGTGGATGGTGCTGCGCTTGCCGTGGCACACGTCCCGGGCGAGCTTGTGGCGGGACTCCTGCACGGTGAGCTGCCGGTTCATCTGCCGCCGGTAGGTGTCGTCGACCGGGTCGACCACCCGCAGCAGATGCTCGGTCTTTGCAATCCGCCCGTACTCGGCGAACGCCGCCCCCAGCGGGGCCGGGCGGCCGTCGCGGCCGAACATGCGCAGCAGGTCGTAGGCGCGGACCTGGTTGGTGACCAGGGAACCGGCGACCTTCAGCATGTCAGGCCAGTGCGTGATCACCTTGCTCAGGTTGACCCGGTTGCGGGCCAGGTCCTCCACCGGGCCGTACGTGCCGGTCTCGACACCGGGCATGGTGGCCCGCCAGAACCGCTGGTCGTCCAGGTCGCGGAAGCGGGGGCTGAAGTTGTAGCCGAGGATCTTGAACAGGCCGAACACCATGTCGGAGTACGAGGCGTTGTCGGTCGCCACCATCTCGGGCTTGATGCCGCCGTCCCCCAGAACTGCACGATCGGGATCTCGGCCTGAGCTGCGATCACCGCGCCGTTCGCCGCAGCGATGGTGTCGGCGCGCAGGTACTGGTCGACGTGCACGAGCCGGGCCCGGGTCAGCGCCTCGTAGCCGGGGTTCACGGGTCAGGCCGATGTTGCACGCCTCGGAGACCAGCAGGGCGACCATGGAGGTGGGCAGGTCCTTCATCCGGGTCGTGCCGTCGCCGAGGTGCACGAAGGCGTTGAGGAACCCGGTCCAGGCGTTCACCTCGAACAGCAGGTCCGGCAGGTCGATCTTCGGGAGCATCTTCTCGACTCGCTTGCGCAGCCAGGTCAGCGACTTGAGCTCGCCGAGCGCGCCGAGCTTGTCGACGTTCAGCTTCACCCGCCCGTCGTCCTGGACCTCGATGGACACCTTCGCCGCCGACCCCGCCTCCTGAAGGCGCATCGCGAGTTGCTTCCATCCGGCGTCCAGGCCCCGCACCAGCTCCGCCAGGTGCTCGGTGACGGGCATGTCCAGGCTCAGCGCCGCTAGGACGTCCTCCTCGACCGCGTCCCAGTCCGGGCCCTCCAGGAGGCGGGCGCGCGGGTTGGACCACCGGTGCGAGGGCGAGGCGAACACGTCTCGGTTGTTCAGGGCCCGGTGCAGCTGCTCCAACACGCACACCACGTACGCGTCCCGGTCCACCGCGCCCTGGGGCAGATCGGGGTTGGCGTACACCGCCTTGCGCCACGCCGGCGGCACCAGCTTGTCGTCCACCTCGCGCGGAAGCAGGGGCTTGACGCCCACCTTCCGCCGTGCCAACGCCGGAAGACCCCGCACCCCGGCCAGGACCCGCTTCCCGGCGCTCGCTGCGTCCAGCGCCTTCGACTCGCCCAGCAGCGCGAGGAACGGGCGCACCGTGGCGTACCGGGTCGCCAGTGCGGCCCGCATCGCGACGTCGGCCGTGTTCTCGTCCTCGGGCGCCAGGGTCACCACGGTGGCCGCCGCGCTCATCACGGCGGCGCGCGGGGCGACCTCCTCCACCACCGCCCACAGCGCGGCCACGTCCAGGTCCGCCTCCTGCTCCTCGACCAGCTCCAGCTCCTCGAACAGCACCTTCGCCGCCCGCGCGAGAGTGCGCGACGCCCTCTCCAGCTGAGGCAGCGTCGACAGCCGCTCCTTCTCCGTCTTCCGCTTCGCGGCGTTCAGCAGCCGGGTGGCCATCAGCACCTGGAACAGGTCCAGGGCCTCGTCGATCGCCTTCGCCTCCAGGTGCCGCATCACCGCGGTGAGCATCGCCGTGCGCTTCGGCTCCGCCGCCCGCTCCAGCAGCGGCGCCTTCGACCCCAGCGCGTACCGGGCCAGCGCGGCCATCCGGTTCGGCGGGATCTGCGACAGCCGCAGCCTCCCTAGCCGGTACGCGCCGATCTCGTCCACGCGCTCCAGCGCGCGGGCGAACGCCGTCCCGGTCGTCCGCGTCGGCGGGCGGCGCAGCCGCTCCAGCTCCGAGAACCGCGAGCCATCCGGCGTCTTCAACGTCGCCACCAACTCGCCTGGCAGCGCCGGGTCGGCGCGGCGGGCCGCGCCCGCGACCGTGGCGTGCAGCCGCTTCTCCGCGACCTTCCGGGCCTCCGACACCTGCCGGACCAGCACGCTCACCCCGGGCAGCAGCACCCGGTGACGGCGCAGCCAGGCCACCGCCTGGTTGAACAGCGCCACCGGCCCCTCGGCGTGCGTCCACGCCCGCCCGTGCAGGAACGTCCGGAACTGGCGGGACCACTCCGCATCGTCGTACTCGCGATACTCGTAGGCGTCCCGGATCTCCCACGCGTGCTCGTACGGCGTCGGCTTGCGCTCGGTGTACCGCTTCACGCACGAGACGTCCTCGATGCCGAGCTGCGCGGCCAGGTGCTCGATCACGATCCACGGCACGTCCAGCGGGTCGTCCGGGAGGAACCGGCCGATATAGCGCACGGTGCACATCTGGAGAGCGAACCCGAGCCGACTGTGGTCCCCGCGCCGCTTCGCGATCAGCTTGCGGGTCCTCGTCGTCCAGGAAGAAGAACCGGCGCCCGCAGGCGCTCAGGGATCTTCCGCCGAACCTCGCCGCCTGGCCTGCCGCCCGTGGTAGAGGCCATGATCACCGGCTTAGCGTTAACCGCTGTACCGATGTTCCCCGAGGCCGTATGCGCGAAAGCCTCGGCATCCCCGTCCTGCGCCCGTTGCAGCGAGTCGGTTTCGGCGGCTACGGACCGCCACTGCTAGTCGGCGGCACCGGCGACCGGGTCCTCAAGATCGCCGCCGACATCATCGGCATCGCCGGGGCCTTCCAGGTCAAGGGACAACCACCGGGAACGTTGCGCCTCGGCACCGCGGCAGAAGCCGACGAACGGGTCAGGTTCGCCCGCGAGCTCGCGGGCGGATCAGGTGCAGTGGCACGCCCTGACACAGCTAGTCGTAATCACCGAAGCCAGGGCCGCCGTAGCCGCGAACCTGCTGGAACAGCACGGGCAGATGATGACTGCCGACGAGCTCCTGGAGACGCCCTTCGCGTTCAGGAGACGCCCTTCGCGTTCATCGGCAGCGTCGAGCAGATCGCCGACCAGGTGCTGCGAAACCGCGGCCGCTACGGCTTCACCTACTACACCGTGCACGCCTCGCACATGGACGCCTTCGCTCCCGTTATCGAGCAAGTCCGCGCGATCAGGTGCTAAGACCCGCCAGCAAAGAAGTCCAACGGACTGCAGGGCAGGCGCCCAACACGTCGGCCGGGTCGGAGAAGGCGACCGTTCGCAGGACCCCGCTGAAATCAATTAACACTGAAACAATAGAATTGATCGATCTTTTTCGATCGAGCGTGCCATGTCACATGCTTTCTGGCACTGAGTGCCGAAGGTGCGCTAGAGGAGATCACGTAGGGCTTCTTCGAGGTGCTTGAGCACGACGCCGGCAGGCGCCGCAGTGCGCACGACTCCCACGACGACGTGCTCCCCCGCCTCGGTGGCATGCGCCTCGCCCCACTGCCCCGACATCGCACCCGCCAACTGCTGCAACGCATCCCGCAGCATCTGCATCGCGTCGGGCGCTCCCCCTCTCTTCAGCCACTGCCGGAGCACGTGGTTGTGTGCCGCGACCACCGCCGCAGCCACTACCGCGGCGCGGAGGTCCCCGCCCGGCTCCCCGGAAAAGCGATCGCGCAGGTAACGCGCGAACACCCGCTGGTAGCGATCGATGCTGGCGATTTCCTTGTCCCGCAACGACGAGACCTCGCGAGTCAGCTCCGAGCGCATGAGCGAGACCTCCGGCTCAGCCAAGTACATCTCCAGCACCACCTCGGCGGCCTGCCCGAGCACCGCCATCGGGTCGGCCGCCGGGTCGGCAGTGTCGAGCCGCTCGACCACTTCAGCCAGCCGTTCGTCGTGCGCGGGGAACACGACGTCCTCCTTAGACCGGAAGTACCGAAAGAAGGTGCGCCGACCGACGCCCGCCGCCTCGGCGATCTGGTCCACAGTGGTCGCTTCGAAGCCTTGCGCCGCGAACAGTTCCATCGCGGCCAGCGCCAGGGCGCTGCGCACCTTTCGGCGGCCGTGCGGGGTGCGGCCGGAGCGGGTTCTGGGCGCCGGGGTCGCTGGCTCGGACATGGCCGAAATATACACCGGCACCGACTTGGAAGTGGCACTGAGTGCCGTTACGATAGCGCCGCAGGTGTCCGCCATCGCGCGGGCGGCGATGAACTATCCCGGCCAGGAAGCCGGGAACTAGGAGGACCCGGTGGACCCGAACTTCGACACGTACCAGTTGGCCGAAGAGCACGAGGCGCTGCGCGAGGCGGTGCGCGCGCTGGCCGATAAGGAGATCGCGCCGTACGCGGCCGAGGTCGACGAACAGGAACGCTTCCCGCGCGAGGCGCGCGACGCGCTGGAGAAGTCGGGCTTCGCTGCCGTGCACGTGCCGGAGGCATACGACGGGCAGGGCGCCGACTCAGTCGCCACCTGCATCGTGATCGAAGAAGTCGCCCGGGTCTGCGCCTCATCGTCGCTGATCCCGGCGGTCAACAAGCTCGGCACCATGCCGATCCTGCTGTCCGGTTCCGAGGAGCTCAAGAAGAAGGTGATGCCCTCGATCGCCAGCGGCGAGGAGGGCGCGTCGTACGCACTATCCGAGCGCGAGGCGGGCTCGGACGCCGCGTCGATGAAGACCCGCGCGCGCCTCGATGGCGACCACTGGGTGCTCAACGGCAACAAGTGCTGGATCACCAACGGCGGCGAATCCAAGTGGTACACCGTGATGGCGGTGACCGACCCGGACAAGGGCGCCAACGGCATCAGCGCGTTCGTGGTGCACGCCGACGACCCCGGTTTCGCGGTGGGGCCGAAGGAGAAGAAGCTCGGCATCAAGGGCTCGCCGACCGTGGAGCTTTACTTCGAGGACTGCACCATCCCGGCCGACCGGATCATCGGCGAGCCCGGCACCGGGTTCAAGACCGCACTGCGCACGCTGGACCACACCCGGCCCACCATCGGCGCGCAGGCCGTCGGCATCGCGCAGGGCGCGCTCGAACAGGCGCTGGCCTATGTCAAGGACCGCAAGCAGTTCGGCAAAGCCGTCTCCGACTTCCAGGGCGTCCAGTTCATGCTGGCCGACATGGCGATGAAGGTCGAAGCCGCGCGCCACATGATCTACGTCGCCGCGGCCCGCGCCGAGCGCGGCGAGGAGAACCTCGCGTTCATCTCCGCCGCGGCCAAGTGCTTCGCCTCGGACGTCGCCATGGAGGTCACGACCGACGCGGTGCAACTATTCGGCGGCGCCGGCTACACCCGCGACTTCCCGGTGGAGCGGATGATGCGCGACGCCAAGATCACCCAGATCTACGAAGGCACGAACCAGATCCAGCGCATGGTCATGGCCCGCTCGCTGCTCAAGGGCTGAGGCCCGAGGGGTTGGGGGGGCAAGCGCCTAATCCCAACCAACGGCGGCGAAAACTTCGCCTGAAGGGAGTTCTCGCAATGCGGTGAGCCTCTCCGACCGAGCGGAAATGCGCATCCGCGCTGCCGCCGGTGTCATTGCTGCTGGCCACGACACCGGCGAACGGAAGTCCCGGGCAGTCCGCCTCGGATGCACGGTTGCTGGGCGAACCGATCGTCGCGCACAAGCTGGACTTCCGAGGCACGACGGTGGGCGGCTTGTCCGGCATCGACCGCGACCCCTGCACCGGCGAGTACGTGCTGATCAGCGATGACCACTCCTATCTGCAACCGGCTCGCTTCTACACCGCCAGGATCGCCGGCGATCTACGGCCCGGGCGCGGTCGCGCAGAGCTTCGCCGCCATGCACATCCCGCTACCGCAGGTGTCCGCCCGGTTCGCCACGCTCGTGGAGCTGGTCGGCGGAGTGTTTTGTTCGTCGTGCTCGGGCTGCTGCTGGTCGGCGTCCTGTCGCCGTCGACATGGCGGGCGCTGTGCTACTGGTGTACCTGCCCCATGGCCTTTTATCTCCGATTGGGTTCGTGCTTCCGCTCGCCATCGGCGTCGCCGCCCTCGCGCTGGGCTTCAACGGCGGCAACTGGTCGCTGGACCACGGCATCTTCGGCCGCCGCCGCACTCCCGCCGAGCCCACACCGACCGCGATCTGATGGTCACCCGGCTTCCAATTCGCTGCGCTGCTCCTTCACCGCGAGGTAGTTGCCCGATTCGGCGTACAGGCTGGTCAGCAGCCAGGTGCCGACGCCGATGTCATCGCCGATGCCCAGCAGCGGCAGGAAGTCAGGGATGAAGTCGACCGGCGAGACCACGTACACCAGGGCCAGCAGCCAGAGGGCGAGCTGGTAGCGCGGCAGCGCGGGATTCCGGCCACGAGCAGTGGAGGCGATCATCGACGGAACCGCGCGGGCTCGTCGCAGCGGGCCACCCACCGGCGCCGCCCGGCGGGCGCGCACCGCCGC
>NZ_JBSFLZ010000207.1:0-6532 GCF_053599315.1 Saccharopolyspora sp. NPDC000995 | reverse complement strand
ACTCCCGGGGCGCGAGTTCGTAGTCGACGTAGGTGCCGGCCAGCGTCGGTTCGCCGGAGTGCCCGGAAGTGACCTCGATGTCCGCCTCACCGTGCACGTTGTGCGCGCCCGTCGGTCCGGACAGCGCGGACCGGATGTGTTCGCGCAGCGCCTCGGAGCTGCCGTTCATGTCGTGGAAGGACTGCTGCCGCAAGGAAAGCACGGTACAAGGCGTGACCGCTTTGTACGTGTGGTTCCAGGTGGTCGTTTCGCCGCCGAGGATGTGCGCGCCGAAGTACTCGCCGTCGGCGAGCACGCCCAGGACGGTGTCGTCGCCGTACTCGCCGGTGCCGATTTTGTTGATCTTGCCGTGCGCGATGAGCACGACCTGGTCCGCCGGCTGCCCGGCGGTGGCGATGACCTGCCCCGGCTCGAATTCCCGCTGCTCGAAGCGGTCGGCCAGCGCACCCAGCGCGGAGTCGTCGTCGAATCCGCGCAGCAGCGGGAGTTCCCGTAGTTCTTGCGGGATGACCCGGATGTCGGCGCCGGTGTTGGTGAAGGTGACTCGTCCGTCGCCGAGGGTGTAACTCAGCCGCCGGTTGACCCGGTACGCGCCGCCGGAGGCCTGCACCCACGGCAGCATTCGCAGCAGCCACCGCGACGTGATGCCCTGCATCTGTGGGACGGATTTCGTCGTCGTGGCCAGGTTCCGCGCCGCCGCCGTGCTCAGGCTCAACTGCGGCGCTTCGGCGTCGCCGGTGTTGAGCGGATCCGTCACAGTCACGCCAATACCACCAATCATCTCTGTTTGTGAAGGGGCGGGCAGGGAATCTTGAACAGTGATTGTTCGAGGAATTCGAGGTATCCGAATGGAAATGTCCCGAGGCGGGAATGCCGTCGGTTCCGCAGCGTGCTTTATCGCCCGCCGACGGCGACGTTAGCACCAGCGATCTCGGCCGTACAGTCACCCGAACGTGCTGCGTGTGACGGACCGGACTGGCGCGAATGTCGCATCGTCAAGATCACCTGAATCGCGGCTTGCGCGGAACTCAGCGTGATCGTCAACGCGATCGAATTCCGGTATTCGGCCGAATGGCTTTCGTTTGCGCCAATCAAATGCGCAAATTTAGGAATATTCCTCGGGTGGATTGCTCCGGGTGGGCGACGAAGCGTGTGATCTCGGATTCCACGAATCGGGTTATCCGAGTTCTGGTGATCGAGGAGTACTGTTCGGGCCACGTTGAAACCGAGTTCTGCCCGGTTCTTCTTCGGAAATTCTGAAATTGCGTCGACCAGACGTTGTCGGCGCCCGCAGCTTGAGTTTGGGAGGCGGGGGAGCGTGTGCGAATGCGGCGTCCAGTCGATCGGAGCGACTCGGGGGGAGATGTTGGCATGAAGTGGAACCTGCGGTTGGTCGCGGCCCAGCGCGGCATCTGGAAGGCCACCGAGATGCAGCGGCGGCTCGCCGATCGGGGCCTTGTCATCTCCGCCGGAAAGATGTCCGGCCTGTGGTCCAAGACCCCGGCCAGCCTGAAGCTGGACGACCTCGACATCATCTGCTCGGTACTCGGGTGCGGCGTCGGCGACCTGCTGGTGCCGGAGCCCCGGCAGGTCGTGGTGCGCGGCGAATCCGCCGCCGGAGGCGCGGAATGAGCATCTACCTCAACGGCCTGATCTGGGTGCTGAGCGCGTCGGTGGCTGCCGCGGTGATCGGCTACCTGGTGCGCCGGCTCGGTCAGGACGAGGGGCGGCCGAGCAACAACGACGCGGCCGGCCAGGTGTTCACCATCGTCAGCGGTCTGCAGGCGGTGGTGCTGGCCTTCGTGCTGGTGACGCTGTTCGACACCGTGACCGACGCGCGTGAAGGCGTCTACCGGGAGGCGCAGGCCCTGGTTTCGGTTTCCTGGGCGGCGGAATCGCTGCCCGGGCCGACTGGCGACGAGGCGCGCGAGCTCAGCGCGCAGTACGTGCGGACGGTCATCGGCGGGGAATGGACCGTCATGCAGCAGGGCGGCCAGGTGGACGGCCCGGGCTGGGCGCAGCTCGACCAGTTGCGGGCGACGGTGCTGCAGGCACCCGCCGACGGCGAGTTCCAGGAGGACCGCAAGACCGAGGCGATCACCCAGCTCAGCCAGGTCTACCAAGAGCGGCACGAGCGGCTCACCAGGGCGTTCGACCGAGGCGTGGTCGCGGTCGTGTGGTTCGTGCTGATCCTGGGCAGCGTGGTGTGCGTCTTGCTGCCGAACCTCTTCGGCGGCACCAGGTTGTTCCCGCACATCGTGCTGGTGTCCACATTGGCCGGTGCGTTGACGTTGCTGCTGTTCGCGATCTTCCAGTTGCAGAACCCGTTCAGCGGCGGATCGCGGATCGGTCCGGACGCATTCCTGTGGGCGCTCGAACGGCTCGGTCGAAGTTGATGCGGTGGCGTTTCACGGCGGTGCCGACGGTCCTTGCGGCGGCGGCGGTGCTGGCGGCCCCGGCGGGCTGGGTGGTGTCCGCGGGAACGGCACCGGGATGCACGGTGCTGCAGGTCCGAAACATCGGACCGGGCTCGGTTTCCGCGCTGTACCGGGTGGTGCTACCGGCTGCGGACAGCACCGGGCTCGGCATGCTGGAGTACCGGATGAACGCGCTCGGCTATTCCGGTCCGCAGGACCTGGTGTACGGAATGGCCGAGCGGGGCCCGTTCGGGCGGTTCCCCGACGGCGCCCACGTGGTGGCGCTGGACCGGGCCGGACGGGCGCGTGACCTGGGTCCGGTGCGAGCCGCCGCGCGTCCGCTGACCGCCCCGAAGGCCGGTGCGATCAAGGGGAACCGCTGGTACGTCGGGAATGGCGGATTCCTGTACGCAGTGGACGTCGATCCGACGAGTGCGACGTACCTGAACGTGCTGTCTATGACGGCGATCCAGCCGTGGCGCGGGCCGTTCGCGCTGGACGACTTCGATGTCGACCCGGTGGACGGCGAGCTGTACGGGGTTTCGATGACCTACCGCGGCATGCCGGCGATCGTGCGCATCGACCGGGGCAGCGGGCGCGTCAGCAAATTGGCGGATACGCCGGGGTTGCCGCCGAGCGGCTACGGATCGGTGGTGATCGGTCCTGACCGGGCGCTCTACGTCACGGCAAACCAGGTCGGTGCGCTGTACCGGGTCAGCCGCGACGGTTCGGTGACGAGGCTGGCCATGGTGCCACCGGTGTCGAGCTCCGACGTCGCCGGGTGCCTGCGCCAAACCCCGCCGCCCAGCCCTCCGCCGCCCCAGCCGCCGACCACGACTTCGCCGACAACGACTCCATCGACCCCGCCGCCGCTTTCGACGACCCCAGCTCCGACGCCGACCTCGGCGCTCCCCAGCCGAAGCTCCGGTCCGCCCACGCCGAGCCGGGTCCCGCCATCGACCCTGCCGACGTCCTCCCGACCGTCGCCCGCACCGCCTCCGGAGCCCGGAGCCTACGTTCCGCCGACGCAGGCACCTCGCGTTGATCACGCTGGGCATGACACCAAGGAGAAGCGGCGCTGGGCCCTGGCGATGTTGCTCCTGTTGATCGGCGGCAGCGCCGCAGCGCGCCGCCTTCGCTGAGACCGACGTTTCCTGTGGTGTCTACGGCAGTTGTGGTCGGGATGGCGCCCCATACCACTCGTGGGCTATTCGGACCAATTCGTCCACTTCGGACTTCTAGTGCTCCCGTAAATGGCTCCAATTGCGATTTCCTCTCAGTAGCAGCGTTGTCGCGTACCCGGTTAGCGGCCTATCGTTCGGGGTGTTCCGGTCACCGAACCCGAGGAGGACCGGTGGATTCGGGAAGCCGAACTCCGCAGCGCGGTCACGGCCACACGCACCGCGGCGGCGGCGTGTGGGTAAGGCTGAAGCATGCGGTTACGCCGCACAGCCACAACGCCGCCGAGGTCGTCGACGGTGCGTTGGAAGCCAGCCGCAAGGGGATGCGGACGTTGTGGATCTCCTTCACGGCACTGCTGGTAACTGCCATCGGGCAGGCGTTCCTGGTGGCCTTCACCGGGTCAGTCGCGCTGCTCGGCGACACGCTGCACAACTTCGCCGACGCGCTGACCGCGGTGCCGCTCGCGATCGCGTTCCTGCTGGCCCGGCGTGCGGCGACCCGCCGCTTCACCTACGGGCTCGGCCGGTCCGAGGACCTGGCCGGGCTGGTCATCCTCGCGGTGATCGCGGCTTCGGCGGCGATGGCGGGTTGGGAGGCGATCCGGAGGCTGATCGATCCGCAGCAGGTCGATCACCTGGGCTGGCTCGCGGCCGCTGGGTTGCTGGGTTTCGCCGGGAACGAGCTGGTCGCCCGCTACCGCATCCGGGTCGGTCGGGAGATCGGCTCGGCTGCCCTGGTCGCCGACGGACTGCACGCGCGCACCGACGGGTTCACCAGCATCGCGGTGCTCGGCTCGGCCGGTGGCGCCGCGCTGGGCTGGCGGTGGGCCGACCCGGTGATCGGCTTGTTGATCACGGCGGCGATCGTCGCGGTGCTTTGGGGTTCGGCGAAGGAAGTTCTCGGTCGGGTGCTCGACGCGGTCGACCCCGAATTGGTCGGCCGCGCGGAACGGGTCTTGACCAGCGCGCCCGGGGTGCACAAGGTCGACGGGCTGCGGATGCGCTGGATCGGTCACGCGCTGCACGCCGAGGCCGAACTGGACGTTGCCCCCGAGCTCAGCCTGGCGGAGGCGCACCGCATCGCGCACGACGCCGAACACCGCCTGTGGCACGCCCTGCCTCGCCTAGGCGGAGTGGTGATCCACACCCACCCGGCGGGTCCGCAGGCAACGGCCGACCACGACCTGGTTTCACACCACCGCCGCTGAACAGGACCACAAGTCGCTAGAGCCGCCACCAAGGCTGTTCGGCATGCGGCGTTGTGATGCGGCGGCGTGTGTCTCTGAAGCGCCGAGGCGCTCAAACGACCTGCGGCAAATCCAGTGATGGGCGCTAGTGAACGGCCCGTTTGTGGCGTCTATTGAGGTGAACGGGCCCGTTCGCTTCGCGGCGGTGGATTGGGGGGATGGGGTGAGCGGCCTGTTTCTGGCGTCTATTGGTGTGAATGGTCCGTTCGCTTCATAGCAGTGAATCCTGATGCGGCACCGCCGCGCCGTGAGTTCCCAAACAGCCTCGGCAGCTGCCCTAGCAGCTCACGGCCCCCGTAGCGGCTCAGCGAGAATTCCTTATCACCTAAGAAGATCTACCGTCCTTGGTCGTCGGTCTGCGTAGCCTCGCATGATCCGCGACGTGGGAGGTAGCGATCGTTGTGCCGGATCCGGATCGGATAGAACTGCAAGCCTCAGCGGCGGAACTTGGGGCTCGACCTCGACGATGCGACGACCGACTTCTACCTGGCGCTCATCGCCGCGAACGTTGAGGCGTACCGGGTGGTCGACGCGCTTCCGGAGCCTGTAGCGGAGATCACGCAACGGCGGTGGCGCGAGAGCCAGACGAAGACTCGTTGGGCGCGTGGTACGCGCGCATGGAGTTGCGACCCGCGACGACGGACCGCTGGCGGACTCCTCCAACGGCCTGACCCTCGTCGTCGGATTCGGCTGGCTCGCAGCATTCGCGATCTCCCTCCTGCGCTTGCAGGAGGACCCGGCGGCCGGTCTTCCGCATGATGCGGGTGCCGGTTCCGTGGGGAAACACAACGATGCTGGAGTGATCAGCAGATTCCCTCGGGCAGGGCAGTTAGGCGAGGCGGGGCGGGAAGCCACCGGTGGCGATGGGGCCCCAGCGTTCGATGTGGATGCGGATCAGGGACTTGTTCTGCCGGGCCATCGCTTCCCGGTACTCGTCCCAGTCCGGGTGCTCTCCGGAGATGCAGCGGAAGTACTCGACAAGCCCGTCGAGCGCCGCGGGCATGTCCAGCACCTCGGCGCGACCGTCGACCTGCACGTACGGCCCGTTCCACTCGTCGGACAGCACGCAGATCGACACCTGCGGATCGCGGCGGGCGTTGCGGGTCTTGGCCCGCTCCGGATAGGTCGACACCACGATCCGATCCTCGTTGTCGACCCCGCACGTGAGCGGGGACATCTGCGGGCGGCCGTCGGAACGGGTGGTGACCAGCAGGCCCCGGTGCCGGGGCCGCAGGAATTCCAGCAGGGCATCGCGGTCGACTCGATCGGCGCGGGCGATCGCCATTGGACTTGCTCCCTGAGTTCTGGGTTTGGCGGGCCACCAGCGTAGTGGCCGCGCCCGATAGTCGCCGAACCATCCGAAGCGCCAGGCACCGGGGGCGATGGCCCAGCGTGCTGCCGCCCCAGTCATGCCTGCCGAAGGTTCCGCGGAGGCGTGCTCGGTGCTCTGATCCATTATGGAACAGGGCGATTTGACGGTCTTCACGGCGGATTCCTGCGCGGGTATGGGAGGCCGGTGGTTTGCAGGTATCCACGACAAATTAGCGAGTGCTTAAGAAAACTGGCTCTACTGACGTGTCCGTGGGTGGTGTCAGCTGCTGGTTTGGCCCTGGAGATGGGGCACGCCGTTGCTGTGTCTAGGTTTCTGGCTTGTGAAGGTCAGGAACCGAGGAAACGGACAACGGCG
>NZ_JBSFLZ010000206.1:0-6555 GCF_053599315.1 Saccharopolyspora sp. NPDC000995 | reverse complement strand
GGGCGACGGCCCGGCCGGTGGCTGGCGTGGCCGGGCTTGAGTGGTATGTGCGGGGCGGGCCGGTGGGTGTGGCAGTGCCGGTGATGTACCAGCGTCCCGACGGTAGTGCGCATGTGATCGCTGCGGTGCTTGGAGAACACCACGATGAGCAAGGGCGGGTCGTTCTGCTGGATCCGCAGAAGGGAGAGGAAGCCGAGGACGCCGATGTCCTGACTGCGACCGGCATGTGGGTGATCCCGGCACCGGTGCCGGGGGTGGGAGGGGAGGGGGAGGTGGTGTTGCCGCCCAGAGCTTCCCGGTGGCGGGGCCAGGACGGGGGGCCGGGGCTGCCGACTGTGGTGACGGGCCCGAAGCGTCGGGGTGGTGTGTCCGCGCCGGTGGCGGGGAAAGCCGGCGCGAAGGGCACGAAGAGGACGCGGGGAAAGGCGGACCAGGATTCACGGGAGGAAGCTGCCGAGAGTTCGCGGGGGAAGGCTGGCGAGAGTTCACGGGGGGTTAAGCGGCGGAAGGTGGACACAGCCGCTGCTGGGGCTGTGTCCGGGAGTCCGGGTGACGGGGAGAGGGGGGAGCTCACGCCGACGGATCAGGCCGCACAGCAGGACCCGAGTACGGAGCGGAAACGGAAAAAGAAGGAACAGAACGCGAAGTATCGCCGGGCGGTAAAGGCTGCTGCCGCCCGTGTTGCGGAGTTGGAGGCGTTGCAGAAGCAGGGGCCGCTGACTGACGAGCAGGAGGCGGAGCTGGCGAAGCTCCAGCCGAAGGCACAGACGCGGCAGAAAGAGAAAGAATATCACGCGAAGCGGTACCGGGCGGTAAAGGCTGCTGCCGCCCGTGTTGCGGAGTTGGAGGCGTTGCAGAAGCAGGGGCCGCTGACTGAGGAGCAGGAGGCGGAGCTGACGGAGCTCCGGCCGAAGGCACAGCAGAAGCAGAAACAGAAGGAAGGGCATGCGAAGCGGTACTGGGCGGTAAAGGCTGCTGCCGCCCGTGTTGCGGAGTTGGAGGCGTTGCAGAAGCAGGGGCAGCTGACTGAGGAGCAGGAGGCGGAGCTGGCGAAGCTCCGGCCGAAGGCACAGACGTGGCAGAAACAGAAGGAAGCGTGGGCGAAGTATCGCCGGGCCGTAAAGGCTGCTACCGCCCGCGTTGCGGAGTTGGAGGGGTTGCAGGAGCTGACTGAGGAGCAGAACGAGGAGCTGGCGGAGCTGCGGCCGAAGGCGCAGCAGTGG
Organism: Saccharopolyspora sp. NPDC000995; assembly: GCF_053599315.1. Classification (NCBI taxonomy): domain Bacteria; kingdom Bacillati; phylum Actinomycetota; class Actinomycetes; order Pseudonocardiales; family Pseudonocardiaceae; genus Saccharopolyspora; species Saccharopolyspora sp. NPDC000995. Next base: position 5,332 of record NZ_JBSFLZ010000206.1, on the reverse strand, counting down.
CAGAAACAGAGGGAAAGGTGGGCGGAGTGGTACCGGGCGGGAAAGGCTGCTACCGCCCGTGTTGCGGAGTTGGAGGCGTTGCAGAAGCAGGGGCAGCTGACTGAGGAGCAGGAGGCGGAGCTGGCGAAGCTCCGGCCGAAGGCACAGACGTGGCAGAAACAGAGGGAAGCGTGGGCGAAGTATCGCCGGGCGGTAAAGGCTGCTGCCGCCCGCGTTGCGGAGTTGGAGGCATTGCAGGAGCAGGGGCCGCTGACTGACGAGCAGAAGGCGGAGCTGGCGAAGCTCCAGCCGAAGGCACAGACGTGGCAGAAAATGAACGAAAGGTCCCTCCGGTCGAAGGTGGCGGGGCGGGGACGGAAGAAGGCCGGGGAGGTGAGGGAGACCGTGGTGGGTGGGCCGGCGGTGGTCGGTCGGGGTGCGGGGCCGGAAGGGGTATCGGGGTGGACTGGGGCGGATCAGGACGGCCGGGACGCGTGGTCGGCTGACGCCGATCTGGATGCGTGGCTTGCTCGGGCCGTGGCGGATGTAGACGGGGTGCCAGTCCCGCAGGATGCGCCGGATGCCGGGATGCTGCTGGGCGAGGGGGCTTACGAGGAGTTTGTCGCGACCGAGTTGCTCGCGTTCCTGGGACAGGATGCCGGCAACGATGCTGCGGGTGCCGGCGGTGCCGGGCCGGTGGTCGGCGACGATGATTTCGTTGCGTTCCTTGATGAGTACGGGGGGGACCCCTTCGGGTTATTCGAGGTTGGGGGCGATGGGCTGGATTTTGGTGAGCCATTTCCGGAGGATGAGGTGTGGCCTGATACGGGGCGGTAACCGTGCAACGTGTCCTGGAGTATTTTGTCCAGCCCGCAGGATGTGCCGTCCTCGTCGTTGGCGCGGCTCGAGGCCGCCGCGAGTTAGCGCGCGAAGGCGCTGGATGATTCGTTCTTTGAGCTCGTGGTCGATCCGGGCCCAGACGGGCGACTCGGTGACCGCCAGACGTGGTTGTCGGTGCGTCGTCGGGTTCGGTGTTGACTGCGGTGCCGTCGGGCTACCGCATGGGGAGGTCACCGTACATGACGAAATAACGATTCGTATTGTCCTCGGAGGGATATTGGTTGTCGGTGCCATGGCTTTGACCGAATTCCGTTCCGCCGGGACGTCACCGCGGCACGGCATCCGTCCGCGTGGTCGGGGGTAGCCGGGCATCTCGCGGTGTGAGCAACGTTTTGGGCCCTGACCAGCACTGATTCCCTTGCTGATTGGCGATGGTTACTGTTCGAAGATGTGCTCGACGACGGTGGCTTTCTCGGCGGCTCCGGCTCGGAAGTACCGCGACGAGGTGTCCAGCGAAGCGTGACCGAGCAATGCCTGAATCTGGGCTGGATCCGCGCCGCCCTGGCGAAGTCGAGTGGCGTAGGTATGGCGCAGCCGGTGAGGCCGCAGGCCCGTGACGCCGGCATCGTCGCCGACGGAGAGGACGACCTGGGTGATGCCGGAGACGCTCAACGGTCCGCGCTGTCCGATCCATAGTGGACCGGGTTCGTTGCCGCGTTCGTGGATCCAGGCCGACAGGCGCTTGCGGGCCGGGGCGGGCAGGGGGTTGGTGCGGACTTCGTCGCCTTTGCCGTGCAATCGGATTTCACCGGTGCGGGCGGTGATCGCGACGTCTTCGACGTCGAGACGGGCGCATTCTTCTACTCGCGCTCCGGCATAGAACAGGACCGCGGTGATCGCCGCTTCTCGGGGGCCGCGCCGGTCGGCGGCCCGCTCGACCTTGCCCTGCTGCTGGGGTGTCAGCGCGTCGGGTTCGCCGGGGCGTGGCACGCGGGTACGTTTGACCTGGATGCGTAGCTTCCCGCCGTGTTCGTAGAGCAGCGTTACCGCGGCGAGGGCCTGGTTGAGTGTGGACGGACTGGCTTTGGCGCGCAGCAGCGACCGTCGCCATGCGGTGACCGCGGCTTCGGCGCCGACGACATCGGCGAAGGCGTCCGGGTGATCCTGAGCGTGCTTGCGGAGCCAGGCGACATAGGCCGCGCACTGCCTGCGGTATGCCTTGACGGTGTTCGCAGCGAGCTTGCACCGGTCCAGGTAGCGCCCGGCCTTCGCCAGGGCCTGCTCGGCGGCCTCGGTACTGCCGGGGTGCAGCGGGACAACGCTGGCACTCACGAGTGATCCCCACGATGATCCGATGCGCTGCCCTCGACCAGGCGCAGCATGGGCCCGGCCACGGGTGCTCCTTCTTATCCGCTGAGTTTCGGCCCGGCATCCGGTACCGCCGAGGCCGCATTATCCACTGAGATCATAGCGCGACTCAGCGGATAATGACAGTTATCCACTGACTGGAAGCTGGATTCGTAGCCCCCATTCGAGCGGTTCCCGCCGGCCTCAACCGGGCGCCTCCTGCACTTGGGCAGTGACCGCTGCCAGCGTAGAAGGCCCGACATCGAGGAGGTTCCGGATGCCGCGGCCCAAGTTCCGCATCGCCTGCTGTCTCTGCCGCAAGCCAATCCCGCAGGCTCAGAACGTTTACGCCCTCGATGAGGAATGGCAGCGCCGGTTTCCGAAGATGGTCGGCACCCTCTCCTGCTCGACGTGCGCGGTGAGCAACAACGTCTGGAGCTGCCGCACATCGCGCGGCACCCATGTCGCCGGTCACCGGCCTGCGACTCGCAAGGACTCCTGCCACGACTCCTGGGATCACATTGACGGCTGGGGCACGCACGTCGCGATGGTCCTGTCGCGACCGTGGTCCGGACTCCAGCAGGGAGCCGAGGAATACCTCCGCCACACCGTGCGGCGGCCTGGCGTCGATCGCGACGTCGCGCAGGAATTGCAGGACGTCTTGGGCCGGTGGGACGAACGAGCGACCAGCACCAGCCAACCGAGCTGAAATCCCAGGTCGCGTGGGCGACCTCCACCAGAGCGTCGGCTGGGAGCGTGAGCCGTCCCGGTCAGGTGCTCGGGGCGAACAGCACGTGCGGTTCCAGGTCCAGCCGGGTCACTGGCGCTTCGTCGGGTGGGGCCAGGTCGAGCACGAGATCGCCCATGCGGCGGATGGTGTGCTGGATGTAGGGGGTAATGGTGGCAAGGTCCTCGCGTTCGACCGGGTAGCCTTCGGCGGCGATCTGGTTGGCCACGTCGGTTATGTCCAGTGCGGTCGAGTAGATCGAGCAGTTGGCCAGCAGCTCATTAAATTTGACCACGCGTTCTTGGTGGTCGGGGTCGTTGTGGCCGATGAGCTTGCCGCCGATCATCAGCCATTCCGAGTATCCGTGGAACGCCTCCGCCTTGTTCGTGATGGCGGTGATCTGCTCCCGTAAGCCTGGTTCCGATAAGAACGTCAGCAACGTGATCGTGCGGATCACCCTGCCCAGCTCGCGGAACGCCCGGTACAGGCGGTTTTTGTGTGAGTGGTTGCCCAGCCGCCGCAGCAGGGTCACCGAGGAGACCCGGCCCTCTCGGATGGAGATGCTGGTGCGAAGCAGGTCGGTCCAGTGCTTCTCGATCAGTTCCCAGTCGATGGCGTTGTCGCCGAACAGCGAGTCGATGTGCTGGTAGCGGGTGGCCGCATCGGGGCGGTAGAAGTTCAGGTCGTGCCAGTTGCGGATGCGCGGCAGCAGCTCGAACCCCAGCAGCGCGGCGACTCCAAAGACCGGCAACGACTGGCCTTGCGTATCCGCATGGATCGTGTCGGGCTGGACGTCGGAGTCGTTGCGCAGCAACCCGTCGATGATGTAGACGGCCTCCCATGCCCCGCAGGGCACGAAGTGGCTGAACAGGGCGATGTAGGAGTCGGAGACGAACCGCATGGCCAGGCCGCCGTAGCCGCCGTAGCGGATGTGGGACTCGGCCAGCAGGTTGTTCTCCCAGGTGTCCACCTGTGACCCGTCGACTGCGACGATCTGCCCGTCGCCCCACACTCCGGCCACATCCAGCATGGTGAACGCGTTGATCACGTCCGCCGAGCATTTGTGGACTTTGTCGGCGGTGGAGTGCTTGTTCCCGGCGGTGTAGAGCTCGTGTGCCGATACCTGGCCGCGCATGTGCCGGGCGACTTCGGTGGCGCCGAGGTTCGCGCCGTAGGCGTAGGCAGTGAGCACGTAGCGGCCGAGCGCGTCACCGCGGATCTTCGGGTCCGAGCCCGAGGCCGGGCCGAGGTGGCGGTGCCAACCGGTGAGATAGGCCGCACGGGTCAGGATGTCCAGCAGGCTGCGCTCCGGAAGCCGCTGGTGGATCGCCTGTTCCAGCGCCAATGCCGATGGCTGCCGGTCGGCGCCCTTGCGCCGCTTGAGCACCGGACGGCCTTCCTCCAGCACCAGGTCGGTGTTGGCCGGGTAGCCCGCATCCACCCGTGCCGCGGTGTCCGCGAGTTGGTGGCGGTAGAAGGTGACGAGTTCGCCCGCGTCGGTGGGGATGCCGGCCTGCTCGCAGAACTGCGCGGCCAGCGGCGCGCACTCGTCCCAGGACATCAGCTGCGCTCCGAGGTCGGCGTAGGAGTCCGACCCGGCCACCGCGATGTCGCCGGAGCGCAGCTCGGCCGCCAGGTAGGAGAACACGCACACCTCCAGGTGGCGGCGGGCGAGCATCCCGGGGTGGTCCTTGCTTCGCAGCACTTTGCGCCAGGCCACGGTGGCGAACGCGTCGACGTCGATGGTGACGGTGACCTGCTGCCCGTTGCGGGTGTGCATTGTGGATTCGGGGATCCACTCGCTGCGCCGTTCCCGGTTGGCGCGGAGGAAATCCACCGCGTCCAGCACGCTGCGATCCGCGGTGGTCGAGGTCATCTCCAGCGCGTCGACCAGGGTGAACAGCGCCGGGCGGTGCGAGCGGTAGAAGCGTTCCAGCAGCGGCAGGTAGTTGTTGTCGTGATAGGCCGACACTGCCTCGTGCGCCGCGGACAGCTGCTCCACGCCGCCGGCGGCCTCCAGCGTCTTGAGTAGCAACCGCCCAGCGCGTTCAGCGACCTCGGTGTCCGCGCCCGGATCCGCCGCCGCGTCGGTCTCGTCGTCGGGGTCGGGTGGTGCGGTGGCCTCACGGGTACCGGCCAGGACCTCGCCGAACACGCCGATCAACCGCTCGGTCTCCGTACGGTTCGCTTCGCGCAGCTCCTCCAGGCGCTCGCGGCCTTTCTTGTGCAGGGCGGCCATGCGCTTGCAGAACATGGTCACCACCTCGTCGCGGGCCTCCACCCGCTGCTGGTGCAGCAGGCTGACCAGCAGCGTGATGCGTTTGGCGTCGCCGGTCTTGCGCATGTCGTCGACATTGGCGACGTGGGCCTCGCCGGCGAAGTGGGCGACCTTGCCCGGCGGCACTCCGTCCAGCCACCGCTCGGTCGGGCCGATCGCAT
>NZ_JBSFLZ010000205.1:0-6645 GCF_053599315.1 Saccharopolyspora sp. NPDC000995 | reverse complement strand
TAGTTGCTCGGTCAGGCGTGGACGGTGACACCGCCATCACCTCCGTCCCGCAGCTCCGCCAGGACGTCCTGGGCGGTCGCGGCGCGGACCTTCAGGAACCGCTGCACCTCACGCCGGGACGGCGACGGCGGCAGCTTGTCGGCGGCGATCGCGGCACGGACTCGCGCGACCATTTCGGGGGTGGCTCCCGTGGTTCCCGAAGTGGTTCCCGACGTGTCGCCATCGGCGGCGTTTCCGCTGTTCCCGGCGGTTCCCGGCTGGCTGGCCAACCACCCGGCCACCTCGTCCGCCAGGGCGTCACCGGCCGCCGCAACGGGCAGTCCGGGAACCACTGTGGGAGCCACCGTGCGACGGCACCAGGACCACTCCACGGCCACCGGCCCGGACCGGTGCACCAACGTCACCGTGCCGTCATCGGCGAGCACCGGGACCGCCGAGCGGATCGCGGCCGCCTGGATTCGATGCGTCCGGAGAGCCGCCTTCCTCGCGAGCGCGTCGGCGCGGCGCTGCTCCGGCGTCCGGCGCGGCTGTGGCGTCCGACCGTGCACCATCTGATGCACCGCGACACCACCCAGGGACACCAGGGCCATCACCACGCCACGGGCGAAGCTGCCCGGCTCGGTGATCACCTGCTGACCGTCGACCAGGGTGGTGACGTCGGTCGCCCCGTGGAGGTAGTTCAGGACCGCCTGGACGGCCGCGAACACGACCAGGCCAATCCGCAGCAGCCCGACCGGCTGCGTCGTGGTCATCCGCTTCTGGATCTCGAACGCGACCTTGATGGTCACGGCCTCGGAAAACAGAGGCAGCAGCAGCCCGATCGGGTTCAGGTAGATGTGCTGGCCGAACGACGCCATCGCCACCCAGGCCATCGCCATGGGCGTCACCATGATGACCAGCCACGGCAGCTTGTCCGCCGCCCACACCTTCAGCGCCGCCCGGCGGGTCTCCCACTTCGCGGCCCGCTTGCCGGCCTTCTTTTCCTTCTTGCTGGCCTTCTCCTGCCGGTCCTTACGGGCCTCATCCCGGTCGAACTGGCGGTCCAGACGGTCCTGCTCCCGGTCCGCCTGGCGGTCCTTACGGCGCTCTTCGGCCCAGGTCATCGCTGCCTCCCGCTCAGGTCGAGAGACACGCGAGGGATCACCGGGCACCGGCCAACACCGGCAGCGGTTTCCTCGTGGAACGAGTGCAAGATCCAGGTCGCCAGCCATGCCGCGAACAGGGTGATCCAGGCGGCGGCGAGGGTCAGCAGGACGATCAGGTGCAGCGGCACCCACAACACACGCTTGATCTTGGTCATGAGCGGGACACCCCGCCCCCACAGCCTTGCTGACGTGCGACAATACCCATGATCAGACTCCTTTACAGTCTGGTCGCCTGAACCCCTCGGAGGTCCGAACTCCGGGGGGTTCCTTCGTGGATCACTGTGCCATGATGAAACACATCGCGCAACTATTGAACTTGAACTGTGTCTCAAGTTGACACATTGGCGCGAGGGTGGCACGGTGATCGACATGCGATCCAAGACACGAATGCAGCGAATTCGCCAACTTGAGCAACAGCTCGAACAAGAGCGCGCCGGGTTGCTTGACGACATCGAGATGGACATCGATGACGGCATCCCTGTGGCGAGGCTTTCGCGGGACACCGGGATTTCCCGGACCACGATCCACCGCCGCCTGCGAGAGCGTCGTGACCAGGGAAAAGGTGAGCCGCTGGCGACGGCGGCGGCATAGGTCATGATCAGCCACCTTCGAGGGACAAAGGGTGTGTCAAGAGTGGCACGTGCCAATAATGACACACTTGGGGGCATGACCCCTGAAGAGAGAGACGCACTGGATCAGCTCGTCCCCGCCGACCAGCGGAGCGACGACCTTGTTCACGACCTCACGGCCGCTGCACGCACAGCCATGCAGCGCCGGATCGACAACAGCCGCTGGGGCGGGGCGGTCCTCGCCGCACTGCACCGCGAGCTGGGCTCATGGCGGCAGCTGGAAGCCCTAACCGGCATCCCGCAGGCCACGGCACGACGGTGGGCCACCCCGCCGCCGGGCACGGAAACGCCCAGGCCCGGCAACACGAACGCTGACGTCTGACTCGTGTCGGACCGCGAGGCCGACCTCAGATTCAGGCCCTTGTTCTACGGTCCGCACAAGATCCGCACAAGAAAAGACCCCGGCTCACGGGATGGCCGTCCCACCGGGGTCAACGACTCCAACCAAGTCGCGTCCAACCGTACGACACGCCCACCCCAGGTGGGACGGCCAGACGGCTGGACGTGATGGAAGGGACACTTCCGTGTCTACTGGACTCGGCGACATCGCCGTCTACCTGGCCCGCCGGGGCTGGCATGTCTACCCGCAGGCCCCGCTCGGCAACTCCCCCACCGCGAACTGCGCGAACGGCTGCGGTGGGCTCCGCTCCGGGCAGCGCACCGAGCGCACCTGCCCCGGCAACCACACCTGCCCGTGCTCCAGCTCGCCTACCAGGCCGTGCCACGCGCTCTACGCCGCCCGCAATGACGCTGAGCTCACCTGGGCGCGGTGGAAGCACGCGCCACGCTGCAACCCCGCGCTGCATCTGGGCTGGTCCAACCTCCTCGTCGTCGAGATCGACTGCCACGACACCACCACCCCGGCCGAACTCGCGCCCGGGCTGCCCAATCCCGGCGTCGTCAATGGCCTGGGCTCCTTCGCCGCGCTGCTGGACCATCTCGGCCAGCCCTGGCCCACCGACACCCTGATCGTCGAGTCACCGACCGGCGGCCAGCACCTCTATTACCAGGCCCCGAGGCTGGCCCTGCGGCACTGCTACGCCGCTTGGCAGGTCGAGGTGAAGGCCGGCGCTTGCTCGATCACCGCGCCCGGATCGGTGCGCAAACTGGCCGACGGCACCACCGGCACCTACGAGCGCATCTCCGACGCAGTCGACCCCGCACCGTTTCCGCGGTGGCTCGGCGAGTGGCTCGTGAGCATCGGCCGAGTCACCGACCCGGCGGCACGCCACCGGCCAGCACCCACCAGGATCACGACCAGCAACAACACGCATCCATCCCGCTACTGGGAGAGTGCCTGGAGCGGCGTACTTGACCGGGTCGCCACCAAAGACGACGGGCGGCGGGCGCGGTTCGAGACGATCTACGCAGGAGCTCGGCGACTCGCGAATCTCGCCGCACACGACGGCGCACCCTGGTCCGAGGCCGACGCCGTGCAGGCCGTGGTCGACACCGCCGTTGCCGCACGGGCCGCGACCGGTCGGCCCGAACGCCGCTCCGAGGCCACCGAACAGGCCAAACGCGGATGGCGACGCGGATGCGCTGACGGACCCGAGTCCCTGCGTGGGCGCGGCGGGAACGAGGTGGCCGCGTGAGCACCGTGCCCACCACCACGCCAGCAAGCAACGGACACCGGCCGACCACCGCGCCACCTGCGGCGACGGGGAGACCGGACGCTCCCAACGGGAAAAGGCGGACAAGCACGCGGGCGAAGGCCGAGACGTTCGCGTCGCCGAAACAGCCGATGGCCGTCGCCCGGCAGCTCCAGCCGGAGTGGGAGCACAACGGCGTGCTCATCCTGCGGCGCTGGCGCGGCACCTGGCAGGCCTGGGACGCCGGGCTGTGGAGCGAGCGAGCCGACGCGGACATGCGCGCACGCCTCTACCAGCGCATGGAGCACGCGCAATACGTGTACGTCGACGGCCGCTCCGGCATCTCCGAACCACGCCCGTGGGCGCCCGCCCGGGGCACGATCGGCAACCTCACCGAGGCAATCGAGGCGATCACCAACCTCACCGACGACGTCGAACCGGGTTCCTGGATCGACGGCCGCCGACGCGGCGGACAGGTGATCCCATGCGAAAACGGCCTCGTCGACCTGAACACCCGCGAGTTGATCCCGCACAGTGCCGGCTACTTCAACACCTACCGCGTCCGGCTCTCCTACTCGCCCGACGCACCACCACCGCAACGGTGGCTGGAGTTCCTGGCCAGCGTCTGGCCAGACGACCCGGACGCGATCAAAACCCTGCAAGAGATCTTCGGCTACATCCTCTCCGGACGCCGTCACCTGCAAAAAATCGTGCTGATCGTCGGCCCGACCCGCTCCGGCAAGGGCACGATCGCCCGGATCTTGACCGAGCTGGTGGGGGCCAGCCACGTGGCGTCTCCGACGCTGGCGGGACTCGGCACCAACTTCGGTTTGGCGCCGCTGATCGGCAAGACCCTTGCGATCGTCCCGGACGCGCGCATGCCTCGCGATGTCGGCGGAGTCGTTGAAAACCTCTTGATGATCTCCGGGCAGGACCGGATCAACATCGACCGCAAGCACCGGGACGCCTGGATCGGCCAGCTGCCCACGCAGATCATGATGCTGTCCAACGAGCTGCCGTCGCTGCCCGATGCGGCCGCCGCCATCGTCGGCAGGCTGCTGGTCCTGCGCATGACCCGGTCGTTCTACGGCCGCGAGGACCCGCGCCTGGTTGATGACCTGTTGGCCGAGCTCCCCGGCATTTTCAACTGGGCGCTTGACGGGTTTGACCGGCTGGATGCCCGTGGGAGATTCGGCGAGCTGGAGTCCTCCACCGAGGCCCACGAACTGCTCAAAGAGACCTCATCGCCGGTCAAGCTGTTCATCGAGGAGGCCTGTGTCCTGGCCCCGGACGCGTCCGTCACCGCCGATGACCTGTGGACGGAATGGCAACGCTGGTGTCACCGGCAGGGACGCGACCACGTCGGCACGAAAGCCTCACTCGCAAAGAACCTGTTCGCGGCGGCGTCGGGTGTCCGCCGAACCAAGCCCCGCGAGTACCCAGGTGGACCACAGGTGCCCACGTATCAAGGGATTGGACTGAGGGCCGACTTCAGCGAGCCGGAGTCGGCCGAGTCCGTCACCGCCGACGAGGCGAGTCCCCCTCCGGCCCTGATGGATTGAGTTCGTCGCTAGCTGAGCCGGGTCTGAGCCGGGTAGGGATTCCTACCCGGCTCAGACCATTTTTGCAGTTCAAATAGGTTTTCCTTTGGTTCTGAGCCGGGTGAGCCGGGTAAGCGCCCATTGTGGGTTTTATAGCAATGTATGTGTGACTCTATGTAATCGTATTGATTACGGTACGTTATACATTTTTCTAGAACTGACTAAGTGAAGATTTACCCGGCTCACCCGTCTCAATGCAGGTCAAAGGCTGTTTTCTACCCGGCTCAGACCCGGCTCATACCCGGCTCAACACCCGGATCTACCCGGCTCAGCAGTAGGCCTGTGGTCGGTTTGCCCGTTTGCTCCCAACGGGAGGAGTCCTCGGGTCCCCAGCGCTTCCCCCGTTGGGAGCGGGTCTAGGCCCCGGATCAACCGGATGCGGGCCCGTGTGGGAGTCCGTGTCTGGGTGGCCGCCTGGTAGTGAGTGCGGCGAAGCCGCTCCATAGATCGGTGTGCCCTCTGGTTGGCGGATCGTGGCCCAGCACTCGCAGCCCTGCCCCTGGCTGTCTTGAGCAAGTCGATCTGGCCGCAGTCCAGGCGGCTACGGTGATCCGCATGCAGACCGAGTGCGACGCCGAGTCGTGGTGGGATGACGTCGCGATGGCGAACTCCGCGCCGGCGCTTACCGCGGCGGCGGATGTCGCGTTGGCGCTGGTCATCCTCGGCGAGCAATCCCTGAAGCTGGAAGACGACATTCGATCCGCCCGTCGGGTCTCGGTCGAGAGCTACGAGCTGCCGGTCCGGGCAGTGCCGACTGAGCTGGTGCTGTTGTGCGCCCTGGCACTGGTCGAGACGATCCGGCGCATCACGACCAGCGACCCACTGCCGTTGGACGTCGCCGCCCGCCTCGACAAGATCCAGTCGGTGGTGCGTATCGGCGAGCATCTTGGTCAGGCGGCCGGGCTGCTCGCCGAGGACGCCTCTGCGCGGGCGGTGGCAGCGATCCGGCCGCCGAGCCCGCCTGTCATGCGCCAGCCGAGCACGATGTACGCCTGCCACGCTGCGGCGACCCGGCCACCGGAAGACTGGGGCACCCTCCCGCAGGACGTTGTCGTCGAGTTCGACCGGCTGCTCGCCGACCCCACCGGCGACGGGTGGGAGGAACTGCGGTCGCGGGCTCATGCCGCGCTGGATGCGTGTGCCCGGGACCGGGACCTGCGCGAAGCAGGGGCGCTCATGCACACGCTGCGGGCGCTGCGGGTCCGCCGGTGCTGGCTGGACCAGCACCCCGACCGCGAGGTGCTCGTCCAGCCCGGTGAGCCCGGCACTTACTGATCGCGCTGGTTAGGTGTGCGATGTGGAAACCGACACCAGCGCGTGGCATCAGGCGGTGGCCTGGGGCGAGGACCTGGCTGCCGGAGACGGGCAGCCGCCCGGGAGCTGGGATCACCAGGCAATCGCCGGTTTGCTCGCGGTCGCCGCGTACGCCCTGGCCCTGCGTGAGGATCTGGGCGTGGAGCAGCTGGGGGTCGATCGGCTGATCGTGCCGCTGTTCCGCGAACGCCGGTTCCGGGAGCTGGTCGAGGCCGAGCTCGGCCGGGCCGGGCACCTGGGTGCGCGCGCCCTCGCCTGGCGGGACCCGGTGGCGGTGATGTGGGCGTGGCTAACGCGGTCCTGGCCGGTTGACGAGCTGCGCCAGCCCCCGCCCGAGGATGCGGCGGAGTACCCGCCGCGGTAT
>NZ_JBSFLZ010000204.1:0-6647 GCF_053599315.1 Saccharopolyspora sp. NPDC000995 | reverse complement strand
TCGCCGACGAGGTTCGGCGGCGCCTGCACACTCACCCCGGAGGGCATCAGCAGCCGCGCGACCGCGATCGTGGCGGCCAGGTCGTGCAGATCGGCGTCGGGCATGCCGCGCATAGCGGTGTCCGGTTTCGCCCGGAAGTTCTGCACGATGATTTCCTGGATGTGCCCGTACTGGCGGGCGACGCTGCGCAGCGCGAGCAGCGATTCGGCGCGCTCGGCGCGGGTTTCGCCGATTCCGATGAGGATTCCGCTAGTGAACGGCACCGCGACACGTCCGGCGTCGGCCAGCACCCGCAGCCGGACGGCGGGTTCCTTGTCCGGGCTGCCGAAGTGCGGCCCGCCCTTCTCCCGCCAAAGCCGCTCGGCGGTGGTCTCCAGCATCATGCCCATGCTCGCCGCGACCGGCTTGAGCCTGGTCAGCTCCGACCAGCTGAGCACGCCCGGGTTCAGGTGCGGCAGCAGGCCGGTTTCCTCCAGCACCGCGATGGCGCAGGACCGCAGGTAGTCCACTGTGGAGGAATACCCGCGTGCCTCCAGCCACTCCCGGGCGGCCGGCCAGCGCTCTTCGGGCCGGTCACCGAGGGTGAACAGGGCTTCCTTGCAGCCCGCGGCCGCACCCCGCCGGGCGATCTCCAACACCTCGTCACGTTCCAGGTAGGCGGATTCCACCCGGTGCGGCACGGTGGCGAAAGTGCAGTAGTGGCAGCGATCCCGGCACAGCCGGGTCAACGGGATGAACACATTCCGGCTGTAGCTGACCACACCTTCGTGGCCCTCGGCGACCAGGTGCGCGTCCCGCGCGCGACCGGCCGCGGCCAGCAGTTTTTCCAGGTCCTCGCCGCGGGCGTGCAGCAAGACCGCGGCTTCGGCGGCGTCCAGCGAAACACCATCGGTGGCGCGGCGGAGCGCACGGCGCATCGCCGATTCGCTCGGGATGGGCTCCGGCGGGGAAACTTCCAGATCTGCAACCGACACCTGCCAACTCTAAGTCGCCGAGCGCCTGCCGCCCAACCGCCGCAGACGTCCCGGGCGCCTCACTATCGGCTATTGAATTACTCCGTTTCGTCCTACCCACGATCACCGAATCAGGCGCAAAATCCGACGAATACCACTGGGTGAATCGCACTCTGTCTCCATAGGAGGGACACGTGTCACGCTCTAGAAGGAATGGTCGAGTCGCGCGCATAGCCGGCTCGGCACTCGCGTTGGCGCTGCTGGTACCCGCAGGCATCGTCGGCGCGGCCGATCCAGCGCCCGCGGCAACCACCGCACCGGTGCACTTCGTCGTGCTCGGCCCAACTGGCGACGGCCTGCAGCAGACCGAGGAATCGGTGCGCGCGGTCGGCGGAATCGTCGTGCAGAGCTGGCCCCAGATCGGCGTGATCGTCGCGACCTCAACGGATCCCGGATTCGCCGCCGCGGTGCGCACCCGGCCCGCCGTCGAGCAGGCCGGTGCCAGCCGCAACCTCGCCGAGCAGCTGCCGCCCGCGCAGTCCCTGCGGCTGGAGGCGCTGGAGGGCAAGGTCAGTCCCGCCGCGTTCTCGGCCAACGCGCACGGGGAGCCGCTGGAGCCTGAGCAGTGGGACATGCGGCAGATCAAGGCCGACCAGGCGAGCGCGATCTCCCAGGGCAGCAAGGACATCACGGTCGGCGTGCTGGACTACGGCATCGACCCGACGCACCCGGACTTGAAGCCGAACCTGGACGTCACCAAGTCGGTGAGCTGCGTGAACGAGGGCGTGCCGGACACCCGGCAGAATGCCTGGCAGCCGCAGGACCCGAAGCAGGACCACGGCACCCACACCGCGGGCACCATCGCCGCCGCGCGCAACGGCGTCGGAATCTCCGGTGTCGCACCGAACGTCACGCTGGCCTCGGTGCGGGTCATCGACGACGGCGGCTTCATCTACCCCGAGTACGCGGTCTGCGGGTTCATCTGGGCGGCCGAGCACGGCTTCGACGTCACCAACAACTCCTACTTCGTCGACCCCTGGTACCTGTGGTGCGACAGCGACCCGGACCAGCGGGCCGGTGCCGAGGCGGTGCGCCGCGCAGTCGCGTACGCGCAGGGCAAGGACGTCGTGAACGTGGTGTCGGCGGGTAACAGCAACTGGGACCTCTCCAAGCCGATCCGCGACACCAACAGCCCGAACAACGGCGGACCGACCCAGGACCGCAAGACCGGGCACGAGTGCCACGTCCTGCCGGGTGAGCTGCCGGGTGTGGTGTCGGTGTCCGCGGTCGGCTCGGACTCGGTGAAGTCGTACTACTCCAATTACGGCCTGGGTTCGATCACGGTGACCGCGCCCGGTGGAGACAGGAACCAGATCCCGCAGACGCCATCGCAGAACGGTCGGGTGCTGTCCACGGTGCCTGGCGGCGGCTGGGGCTGGATGCAGGGCACCTCGATGGCCGGGCCGCACGTGGCGGGCGTGGTCGCGCTGCTGCGCAGCACACACCAGGACTGGAACGCCCAGCAGGTGGTCGGCGCGCTGACCAACCAGGCCGACGCCCTGGAGTGCCCGAAGAATTACGACCCGGACGGCGACGGCAAGCCGGACGCGGTCTGCTCCGGCGGAAAGAACGGCGCCGGCTTCTACGGCGCGGGCCTCATCGACGCCCTCGACGCCGTCCAGAAGTGACCTCCAAACCCACCAGCGGGTGACGACCGAAGGGCACCTTCGACCGACTTTGCCGACTTTGCCGGTTGAAGGTGCCCTTACCCCGCCCAATTGGGACGATCTGGGGTTGCTTGGGCGAGTGGAGGGCAGGACGCTGACGATCCGGAGGGTTGTCGGGTGGGAGTGAGGCGCTGTCGTGACTGATTCGGAGACCTTCGTGATCGTCGGTGCTGGCATGGCCGGCGCCAAGGGTGCGCAGGCGCTGCGCGATCTCGGGTTCGACGGGCGCATCGCATTGCTCGGGGACGAACCGCACCGCCCGTACGAGCGCCCGCCGCTGTCCAAGGCGTACCTGATGGGCAACGCCGACTTCCCCAGTGCTTACGTGCACGACGAATCCTGGTACACCGACAACCGCGTGGACCTGCAGCTCGGGGTGTCGGTGCGGCGGATCGACCGGGCGCTGCGCCAGGTGGAGCTCGCCGACAACAGCCGGATCGACTTCGACAAGCTGCTGATCGCGACCGGTGCGCATCCCCGTTCGCTGCCGGTGGCCGGGATCGACGCCGACGGCGTCCTGGACCTGCGCCGGGTCGAGGATTCCGACCTGATCAAGCAGACCCTGAACGACATCGAACGGCTCGTGGTGGTCGGCGCGGGCTGGATCGGGCTCGAAGTCACCGCCGCCGCGCGCGAAGCCGGCGTGGCTGTGACCGTCGTCGAGATGACCGAGCTGCCGCTGCTGCGGGTGCTCGGTCCTGAAGTCGCCGAGGTCTTCGCGGCACTGCACCGGGACCACGGCGTGGACTTCCGCTTCGGCACCGCCGTGAGCGAAATCCTGGTCGAGAGCGGCCGGACGGCCGGGGTGCGGCTGAAGGACGGCACCGAGGTCCCCGCCCAGGCGGTGCTGGTCGCGGTCGGCGTGGAGCCGGACATCGCGCTGGCCCGGGACGCCGGGCTGCGGGTGGACAACGGCATCCTCGTCGACGCCTCGCTGCGCACCGGCGACCCGAACATCGTCGCGGCCGGTGACGTGGCCAACGCGTTCAACCCTTTGCTGGGCAAGCAGATCCGGGTGGAGCACTGGGCGAACGCGCTCAACCAGCCAGCCACCGCGGCGGCGTCGATGCTGGGGCGCGACGTCAAGTACTCGGAGCTGCCTTACTTCTTCACCGACCAGTACGACCTGGGCATGGAGTACCTCGGCTACGTCGACCCGGACGGCTACGACCAGGTGGTGTTCCGCGGAGATGTCGAAGCCCGCGAGTTCATCGCCTTCTGGCTCTCCGAAGGCCGAGTCCTGGCGGGCATGAACGTCAACATCTGGGACGTGCAGGACCAGATCAAAACCCTGATCACCTCGGCCACGACGGTCGACACGAGCCTCCTCGCGGACCCGGAGACCCCCCTCAACGAACTGATCGCCCGCTGACCCGCCACCTCTGAACGAGCGTTGCGGTCCCGCAGTGGGCGAGCTGCCCGGCACCGCAGGGAATTCCAGGAGCAGGCCCGTACCAGGTCGAGCGCCGGAGCGAGTATCAGAGCTCGACTGTCTGCAGGGTCTCTCGGCTGGTTGCAGGGCTCGGCGTCCCGCCCTGGTGGTCTTCAGCCAGTCTCAGCGTGCGGGCACGGATCAATTTCATGCTCGCGGCTGAATCCCCAGCGCACGCTGCGGCTCAGTGCGGCCGACGGCGCCGCGCCCGCAGTCAGACGACGGTTACCCCGTCGCGGCGGAGGACGCGTTGAAGCATTTCGTGCAGACCATCTCCGATCGCATCCAGGAGCTCAGCGCCGAACACGCAGAGGGAGCGTTCCAGGAATGCACGAAGGTAGAACAACCGGCGGACTCACAGCCGAATCAGCACCTCCCGGTCCGAGATCGCGGTGTCGGACAACCGCCGTTCGTAGCGGCTGTGCACCCGATCGGACAGGCTTCCGCACCCAGGACACGCCACGCGGCCGGTGAGCGTGCTCGCCTCGATCCGCACCACCGGCCCCGCAGCGTGCACGTCGTCAATCCGTAACCGGGCCAGATGCGGGAACAGGACGCCAAGCACTCCAAGATCAGCACACTATGCACATGATCAACTATCTGTGGCGGGGCGGGAAGCGCCCGGGTCCATCACGGAAAGTGGGACAGAACCAAGATTCGCGTGCCGTTGACACGCTTGCTGGCTCAAAGCGACCGTTCCGCAGTCCAGAGTTCGCGAGCCAGTTGGGCTTTTCCAGTGCCACGAACTTCAGCATGTACTTCCATCAGCGAGTCGGTGTCAGTCCGATCGGGTTCCGCCGCGAGGTGCGTGATGAAAAACCGGTGATCGAGGCGGAGGCTAGTGTTACTGGATTCCCCTCGCGGTCAACCCGCTGACGACGATTCTTCTCGTAGGGAAACCATAGTGATGACCGTCTCTTGTGCTTCCTGCTCCCATATATGGTGCAGGCGTTCGCCGGATAAGCGGTGTGGGTCGCGAACCGCCGGTTCACGACCCACACCCAAGGCGTCGCGGGTGAGACGGTGGGCTCAGCGGGGGAGAGGCTGTCCCTTGGTCTCCGGTCCGACGAACCAGATCAGGCCGAGTGCGATCACGTAGGACGCCACACCAATCGTCGTCGCCGCCGTCGAGATGCTCCCGAGCAGGCTGATGAGCAGACCGGTGGCGAGCGTGATGAGCGAGCCTGCGATCCGGGCAGAGTTGAACACCGTCGAGATCGCGGTCGCCCGTCCCGCCGTGGGGAACAGCTCAGGCATGTAGATCGGCATCCACGCGAACTGCCCCAGGATGAAGAACCCGGCGACGCCTGCGGCGACGAGGGCAACCCCCGGCGTCGAAACGGCGAAGAAGAAGATCGGGAGGATCAACGCCGAACCCGCGTAGTAGACGAGCATGGTGGGTTTGCGGCCCCACTTGTCGGCAAGGTAGCCCAACAGTAGGTACCCCGGCACGGACGCGGCATTGAACACCAGGCCCGCGTTCGCGGCCCACGCGCTGGCGGGCAGTCCCATGTTCTTCGCGAGCTGGCCGGTGTACTGCGGGATCCAGGCCGACACGCTGTAGAGGCCGATGACCGACACCACGGTGATCAGGAGAAGTCTTAGAGCCCGCCGACGCAGGTGCGGCTGGGTGAACACCGACGTGAACGGAGACCGCAGGAGCTCTCGGTCTGCTGGGCTGACCTGACCACCGCCTGCCGCGGTGGCCTTGGCCTTGTGCCTGCGGTCGCGGATCTCTGTCCACATCTCCGGGTCGTGGACGGCTCGGCGCACGTAGAGCACGATTAGTGCGGGCAGGGCGCCGACGAGGAACAGATACCGCCAGGCCTCGGTTCCCACCGGCTGAAGGAGAAACCAGGCCAGGGCCGCGACCACGGCGCCGACCCCGAACCCGGACTGCAATACGGCGGCTGCCCGTCCGCGGGAGCGGTCGGGCCACAGTTCGCCGATGAGGGCCGTCGCGCTGCCCCACTCCGCGCCCAGGCCCATGCCGGTGACGAAGCGCAAGGCCAGTAGCCACCAGTAGTCGGGTGCGATCGCGCTGAGGCCTGTGAACACCGCATACCAGAGAATTGAGATCATCAGGGTGCGGCGGCGGCCGAGGTAGTCGGCGGCGAAGCCGGCGACGATCCCGCCTAGGGCCCAGCCCAAGAGCGTCGCGGCGACCAGTGCGCCGACGTAGGCGGGAAGCTGTTGGATCTGGGCGCTGGTCCCCAGGCTAGTGACAGCTGCCGAACCAGCGAGGACGAGTGCGTAGGTCTCGAACCCGTCGAATGTCCATCCGAGCCACGACGCTACGAGTGCGCGGCGGCTGGTGCTGTCGATGCTGCGCAGGGCCACGGGTCGATCGCGGGTGTCGAGCGGCGGTACGCCGCTCTCCAGGTCGGACACAGTGCTCTCCTTTGCTCTCCTTTGAGCTGAAGACTCGACGTCCGAGTGATCAGTTGAGCGCGTCGATTGGGGCAAGAACGGTGACGCTGATCGGCGACGCAAGCAAGTCCGGCAGCTGGGCGCGGTAGTTCTTGTAGTGCGTGG
>NZ_JBSFLZ010000203.1:0-6887 GCF_053599315.1 Saccharopolyspora sp. NPDC000995 | reverse complement strand
AGGGGTTTCTGCTGTTTCCACCAGGACACAGTGCCCTGACCTGGAGCGACGCCGCCGATCGTGTCGTCAGAGCCCAATTATCTGTGGAACGCGGGCAACGCCGGATAGTACATTGACCAGGCCTTATTCAACGCACAGAGCAGAACCGAAGATCACGGCCGACCGCGTCGGCGAACGTGGGAGGAGATGGCACCGAGCCTGTGCCTCTCGACCAGCAGCCGAGAGGTCCCGGGCTCGAATCCCGCCCGCTGCAGAGCCAACTAGCTGAAACACCGGCGCGGTCCGCCTTCACGCCGCAGCACTACAGGTTCTGGAACAGCGCCACGATCAAGGCGGTTACTGCGGATTCCGCCACCATCGCACCGGCACTTGCAGCCCCAGCCAAGCCGAACGGGCCAGTACGCGCAACGTTTCGGCGCGACCCGGTTCTGGCGGCCTCCATTCGGACTCCGGTGCTGATGCCAGCGGCGCGAACCCACCTTCGAACCAGGAACACCAGGGTTCGACGCCGAAAGGCGCAATCGCAGCTCCTGCGCGGCTGCGCCGCCGGAACCTCCTTCTCGGCATCGCTGGCGCCGGTGCTGCCACAGGACTCGGCTTCGCCGGTTGGCGGCGATAAATCATCGTCCAATGTAGACTATTGAGCCATACTACTTCTCCGGGGGCGAAAATCAGCACTCGTTGCCAAAAGATGCTCAAAGAGCGCAACCATCAAAGGTCGCCGCGCCGGGCGATTACCTCAATCGGCCAGCAGGTGCTCTCGGCCGAACATGGTGGCGGCCGCCCGCGCGGTGGGCATGCCCGCATCGAGGTCGGCTCCCGCCTCGCGTAGCACTGCCACGACCTCGTCCGCGCCCTTGAACAGCGCACCGGCGATGGGCGCCTGATCGCGCTCGTTACGCAGGTCGGGATTCGCGCCGCGATCGAGCAGCGCGCGCACCGTTTCGGCGTGCCCGTGGTAGGCCGCGAGCATGACAAGGGTGTTCCCGTCCTGGTCGGCCACGTCGACCGGGAGTCCGTGGTCGACGAACTCCGCCAACTGCGCGGTTTCGCCTTCCCGGGCCAGGTCCATGGCAATCGCCACGACGCGCTCGGTCTGCTCCGGAGTCAGTCCACCGTGGCTCATCAGCAGTTCTTCCTGATCAAAACTTGCGAGTCGTCTTGCCGGGACGGCGCGGCGGCCACGAGCATTCCCGTGGCCGCCGCCCTGCGAACAGAGAAGTCCGACCAAGTGGGTCTCAGCCCTTGCTCGCGACCAGCGCCTCGACCGCCTTGCGGACGCCCTCGCCGTAGGCGGGATCGGCCTTCGCGCAGTTGGCGATGTGCCGCTCGATGGTCGCCTGGGAGGCACCGTCGATCGCACGCGCGGTGTTCTCGAAGAGGACCTGCTGCTGCTCCGGCGACATGTTCCGGAACAGGATTCCGGGCTGCTCGAAGTAGTTGTCGTCGTCCTCGCGGTAGTTGAACCGGTCGGCGACGGCACCCACGGCCTGGGCCGGGTCGCGGTAGGCGGGCTGCTCCTGCCAGCGGCCGTACGAGTTCGGCTCGATGCCCGGGGTGGCTCCCTGGTTGCCGTCGACGCGCATGGCACCGTCGCGGTGGTAGGAGTTCACCGGGTTCTTCGGCTTGTTGACCGGGATCTGGTGGTGGTTCACACCCAGGCGGTACCGCTGGGCGTCACCGTAGGAGAACAGCCGGCCCTGTAGCATCTTGTCGGGCGAGAAGCTGATGCCCGGCACCACGTTGGCCGGGGTGAAGGCGGCCTGCTCCACGTCTGCGAAATAGTTCTCGGGGTTGCGGTTCAGCTCCCACTCGCCGACCTCGATCAGCGGGTAGTCCTTCTTCGACCACACCTTGGTGAGGTCGAACGGGTGGAACCGGTAAGTCTCCGCGTCGGCCTCCGGCATGACCTGCACGTACAGCTTCCACTTCGGGAAGTCGCCGTTCTCGATCGCCTCGAAGAGGTCGCGCTGGTGGGACTCGCGGTCCTTGCCGACCAGAGCCTCGGCCTCCGCGTCGGTCAGGTTCTTGATGCCCTGCTGGGTGCGGTGGTGGAACTTGACCCAGAACCGCTCGCCCTCGGCGTTGATGAAGCTGTAGGTGTGCGAGCCGAAACCGTGCATGTGGCGGTAGGACGCCGGGATGCCACGGTCCGACATCACGATCGTGACCTGGTGCAGCGCCTCGGGCAGGTTCGTCCAGAAGTCCCAGTTGTTCTCGGGGTTGCGCAGGTTGGTGCGCGGGTCGCGCTTCACCGCGTGGTTAAGGTCCGGGAACTTCAACGGGTCGCGGAAGAAGAACACCGGGGTGTTGTTGCCAACGATGTCCCAGTTGCCTTCTTCGGTGTAGAACTTCATCGCGAAGCCGCGGATGTCGCGCTCGGCGTCGGCCGCGCCGCGCTCACCGGCGACCGTTGAGAACCTGACGAACAGCTCGGTCTTCTTGCCGATCTCGGAGAAGATCTTCGCCGTGGTGTACTGGGTGATGTCGTTGGTGACCGTGAAGGTGCCGAACGCGCCCGAACCCTTCGCGTGCATCCGGCGCTCAGGGATGACCTCGCGGTCGAAGTGCGCCAGCTTCTCCAGGAACCACACGTCCTGCAGCAGCATCGGACCACGCGCGCCCGCGGTCAGAGAGTTCTGGTTGTCAGGGACCGGCGCACCGGCCACCGTGGTCAACGGTTTCTGGTTGTTCTCAGGCAAAACTCGCTCCTCGATGGAAGTTTCCTCACATGCTTACTCGGCGCCCGAGAGGCAATCCGGGCAGGTGCCCCAGAAAGTCACCTCGGCCTCGTCAAGCACGAATCCGTGCGGGTCCTCGGTGTGGAGACACGGGGCCTCGCCCACCGCGCAGTTGACGTCGGCGATGGCGCCGCAGTCGCGGCACACCAGATGGTGGTGGTTGTCGCCCACGCGCGTCTCGAATCTGGCGGGGGAACCAGCCGGTTCGATGCGGCGGACCAAGCCCGCCTCGGTGAGCGCGCGTAGGACGTCATAGACCGCCTGCGTCGACACCGAACCCAGCTCGCGGCGGACGGCCGTCGCGATGGTGTCAGTGTCCGCATGGGGTTTGTCCGAGACCATCGTGAGCACGGCAACCCGCGGACGGGTCACCCGCAACGACGCCCCCTTCAGGAGGGCGGCGGCATCGATGGACGGCATGGCTCCATGACTACCAGCGTTTCTGGAATGAGTCAAATAAAGCGAACACCATCCGGTGAACAGGAGCGTGCGCATCTCCTGACCGCGCCGCACCACGCGAAGAGCCCCGTCGACGAATTAATTCCGCCGACGGGGCTATTCCACTCCTGACCTGGGCGCGGCGGGGCTGGACGCGTCCCGCGCACCCCGACTATTCGGCCTCGGGCCGCCAACGGGCGATGTCGGCGTCGGCGATCTCGGCAGGCTGCGTCGCGAGCTGGGTGATCCTGATGTGGTTGCCGAACGGGTCGCGCAAGGCGCAGTCGATGCCGTAAGGCTGCTGCGTCGGCACCTCGGTGAACTCGACGCCTCTCACGCTGAGGGTCTCGTAGGTCTTCTGGCAGTCGTCGGTGGTGAGGACCGCCGCGACGCCCATCGCGCCCTTGGTCACCCCCGGCACCTCGACGCGTAGCCCTCTTGGCTGCCGGGAATTCTCGTTCATCCGCCCCGAAAAGCGGTGCTCTGGAGCATGATGCGCCCATGGCGGAAACCAGAAGCGATGAGATCGCTACTGACAGCGAAGAATCCGATTCGGAGACGCTCCAGGACCTGCTCAAGGACGAACTGAGCCGGGGAGACGCGGCACTGGGAAGAACGGAGACCAAGACGGGCATCTTACTTGCGGTCTTCAGCCCCATCCTAACCGTTGGCGTTGCGGTGCTGCCCCGAGCCGCAACGTCGTTGACGGCGATCCTCCTGTTCTGGTCCGCGCTAACACTGCTGGCAATCTCCCTGCTGCTGCTCCTGTGGAACGTGCGACCCCGCCTGCGCGGAAGTGGCTTCATAGCCGTCGAATCGATGACGGACGCCGAACTGACGCAGTACCTCAAAAGCGCGGCGAACGATCCTCTGCGCTGGCGTCGCGAACAGCTGCTCGTAATAGCCCGCCTCGGAGCGAAGAAGTTCAGGATCCTCCGAGCAGCAACCACACTCGTAATGGCGGCCCTGCTGCTGGCGATTGCTGCAGCGATCGTCTCAACAGTCGCCACATGATGCGAGCCATCTCAAAGATCACCTCAAGCGACGGCCGCACGCAAGAATTGCTGACGGTCCACGTCGGCCACCGTAGAACGGCTGCGGCGAGGACGTCAAAACCCCAACTCCCGGACGGTACGGACTTCCTCGTCCGCTTGTACCGAGCCTGCCTGCTAAAGCAAGATCATAGCGTCGGCACCGCGTGATCACACCTGGTGAGCGACGGGCGTTTCCGCAGGCTAGATACACTGTCCGCCGTGACTGACGCGCCCAACGACAATGCGGACCTGGCGGACCTTCCCGAACAGATTCGAGTACGCCGCGAGAAGCTCGACAGGCTCCGGGCCGCCGGGGCTGACCCCTTCATGGAGCGGTCGCCCCGCACGGTGTCGATCGCTGACGTCCGGGAGAAACACAGTCACCTCGACCCGGACCAGGCCACCGGCGAACGGGTCGGCGTCGCCGGCCGCGTCATGCTTTACCGCACCGGCGGCAAGCTGTGCTTCGCAACGATCCGCGACGTCACCGGTGATCTTCAGATCATGCTGTCGCTCGACCGGCTCGGTGAGGAGTCGCTGGCCGCGTGGAAGTCCGACGTCGACCTCGGCGACCACGTCGGCATCGAGGGCGAGATCATCACCTCGCGCCGCGGCGAGCTGTCGATTCTGGCCGAGCGGTGGGTGCTGACCGCGAAGTCGCTGCGTCCGCTGCCCGAGAAGCACAAGGGCCTCACCGACCCCGAAGCGCGGGTGCGACGCCGCTACGTCGACCTGATCGTCAACCCCGAGGCACGCAACATGGCGCTGCGGCGCTCGGCCGCGGTGCGCGCGATGCGCGACGGCTTGCACGATCAGGGGTTCGTCGAGGTGGAGACCCCGATGTTGCAGCAGGTGCATGGCGGCGCGACGGCACGGCCGTTCACCACGCATATCAACGCCTACGACCTCGACCTGTATCTGCGGATCGCGCCCGAGCTCTACCTCAAGCGTCTGGTCGTCGGCGGTCTCGAAAAAGTATTCGAGATCAACCGGAATTTCCGCAACGAGGGCGCGGACAGCACGCACAATCCCGAGTTCACGATGCTGGAGTTCTACCAGGCGCACGCCGACTACGACGAGGTCGCGCGGGTCACCCAGGAACTCATCCAGAAGGTGGCGCGGGCCGTCCTTGGGGGCACGACGATCGAGCGCGACGGCACCGAGATCGACATCGGCGGCGACTGGCCTTCGATCACGCTGTACGGCTCGGTGTCCGAGGCCCTCGGCGAGGAGGTCACCCCGCATACCTCGGTCGAGGTGCTCGCCAAGGTCGCGGATGCCCGTGGCCTGCCGCATGATCCGCGCTGGGGCAACGGCAAATTCATCGAGTACCTGTTCGAGGAACTCGTCGAGCACGCGATCGTGCACCCGACGTTCGTGCGGGACTTCCCGATCGAGACCTCCCCGCTGACCCGCCAGCACCCCGACGAGCCGCTGCTCACCGAGAAATGGGATCTCATCGGGTGGGGCATGGAACTCGGCACCGGCTTCACCGAGCTGACCGATCCGCT
Source organism: Saccharopolyspora sp. NPDC000995 (assembly GCF_053599315.1). NCBI lineage: Bacteria > Bacillati > Actinomycetota > Actinomycetes > Pseudonocardiales > Pseudonocardiaceae > Saccharopolyspora > Saccharopolyspora sp. NPDC000995. The sequence continues at coordinate 1,163 of NZ_JBSFLZ010000203.1, read as the reverse complement.
CGAACAGCGTCGCAGGCTCACCGAGCAGTCGATGCTCGCCGCAGGTGGCGATGCCGAGGCGATGCAGCTTGACGAGGATTTCCTCGAAGCGCTGGAGTACGGCATGCCCCCTACCGGTGGGGTCGGGATCGGGATCGACCGGTTGCTCATGGCCTTCACCGACAAGGGCATCCGCGACACGATCTTGTTCCCGATCGTCAAGCCCCAGCAGCAGTAAGAGCCCCACAACGACGAAAGCGCTGGCGCTCCCCAGATGAAACGAACAGAGCCCCGACCACGAGCTTGTGGTGGCGTTCGGCATGGACGGGCAGGCTGCTTTGTCGTACTGGGACGCGGAAACACCGCGGCACTACAGCCAAGGCAGCGGTCCCGCGGTCGAGGGCTGGGAAGACGAGAACATTGTGCCCCCGCCGACGCCTGGGTGCCCCGCAACGTTGTCGACCGTGCACTGGAGGAATTTCTGCGGACCGCACAGCGGCCGAGGGCTGTAAAGTGGCAACCCGATCCCTTTCCGTTGCGTGGCTTGTGACTACTCCGACTCGTGATTGCCGGTCGGGCCGGACGCCTCGCCCGGGAGCAGGCCGAGCCCATATCTCGGGCTCAAGCCCCTAATGATCTTTTGTTAACAGGGTGAGTCGTTGTGATCGTTTCGCGTTGTGTGGTGGGGTGGCCACGGTCATGGCGAGGTCTTCGCAGTCGACGAGCAAGCCGGGCCGTGGCGGTAAACGCGCTGCTGGCAGGCGGGATTTCGATGCGCTGCGCCAGCGCCGGATGCGGGCGGCGGAGATGTTCCGTCGCGGCAAACGGCAGGTTGAAGTGGCCGCCGAGCTGGGGGTGTCGGCGCAGACCGCCTCACGGTGATATCGGGCATGGGAACAGGGCGGGCGCCAGGCGCTGGTAGGCGCGGGGCGCGCTCCTGCTGCCCGCAGTGAGAGCCACCTGGGCGCCACGAGGACAGACCCCGGTGCTGACCCACCGGTTCAGCTGGAAACGCATGTCGATGGCCGCCGCACTGGCCTACCATCCCGACCGCAGCCAGGCCGAGACCGTGTTTTCGAATCAGAAAAGGATCCTGGTGGTTAATTGGTTTAGGCTGCCAGGCTGAGTTCGAGGCGGGCGAGGTGGCTGGTGCGGGTCCGGTCGAGCGGGTGGCTGTTCCACCA
>NZ_JBSFLZ010000202.1:0-6997 GCF_053599315.1 Saccharopolyspora sp. NPDC000995 | reverse complement strand
CTGCGTTTGATGCTGCTTATGAACAGGGCGCGCAGTTGACTATTCGTCATGCCGTTGCTGAGGCCCTCGGTGAGAAAACGAAGCCGTCCACAACGACCTCTGCCCCTGCCGCGTCCGCGGAGCCATCGCTCACTCGCCGTGAACGCGAAACTGCCATGCTCGTTGCCAAAGGCATGTCCAACAAAGGTATCGCACAACAACTCGTCATTTCAACGCGCACTGTCGAGAGCCATGTCGAGCATATTCTGGTCAAACTCGGCTTCAACACCCGCACCCAAATCGCCACCTGGATGAGGCAAAAATTCTAGTCTCTCGCCTCCTCGCCTCCTCGCCTCCTCTCGTCTCCCGGCCTCGATCTTTCGTGATCTTGACCGGTCGCTCTCGGTGGCCGTGTTTTTGAAAATCGGCCGAGCAAATCGAGTTGGAGAAGCTTCGCCACCAGAACGAGAAATTGAAAGGCGGCTTGGCGAAGACCCGGATGGCATTGGACGACATCATGGGAAAACGCGCGCGCTCTTGGAAGGTCCTCCCGAGAGCGCGGAGAACGACGAGCCGCCGACGACATCATGACCACCGCGTTCTCCGACCTGCGTGCCGCCCAGATTTCGGTGCAGAAATCGTGCGTGCTGCCCGGGATTTCTCGGGCGACGCACTAATTTAGGCACGTCAACCCGAAACGTGTGACGCACGCATGGCCCCTTGACCGCCTCGGAAGCCACCGCCAAAGGCTTTGACCGGTGCCGAACGGGCGCAGGTGACCGACCTGCTCAACAGTCCTGTCTCATTTGACTTGACAACTACTGCGGCACTCCCCGCGGCCCACACACGTTGTTGTTTTCTGGCGCTTACTGCGCGGGGCCTTGCTGGAGAGTCATCCAGGTTGCGATTTGGGTGCGGGAGGTGAAGCCGAGCTTGGTGAGTATGTGTTCGACGTGGGCTTCGGCGGTGCGCTGGGAGATAACGAGCTTTGCGGCGATGTCCTTGTTACTCAGGCCGTCGCGGACGAGTCCAGCGATTTCGTATTCCCGCCTGGTCAGCAGTGGTGTCTCCGGTCTGCTTTGGCGGGCCGGGGGGCTTCCGGCCTGGGAGGCGGCAGTGGTCGTGTCGCTGTCAGATCTCTCCACGCCGCGACTGAATGCGGTGTTGAACGCGGTGTCACCGAGTGCGCGGCGCGTGCGGTCGAGACAGCGAGTGTGGCGTTCGGAGACGGAAGTATAGGCGTGCGGAGAAGCGCCGATGTCATGCCACAGCCGATCGGCGGTACCGAAGAGTTCCGCAGCCTGGAGGTGATCACCGCGCTGCTCGGCGATCCACGCGAGGGCGTCGGTGGTGAAAGCCATTCCCTGCTGGTTTTCCAGACGGTGCTGAAGGTCTAGTGCCTCGCGGGCGGCGGCCTCGGCGTGGTCCAGCCAGCCGTGGTCGACCTCGATGTGGGCCACGGCCCACAGCGCCCAGGAACGCCAGTACATATCACCAAGCTGCTTGGTCATGGACAAGCATTCCTGGAGCACTTCGAGCCCGCGGTCGCGCTGGTTGTTGAGTCCAAAGGTCCAGCCGAGGGAGAACAGGGTAGCCAGTTCGTCGCGCAGTACTCCGGCCGCGCGGAAACTTGCGAGTGCGTCGGTGAGCTGAGCTGCAGCGGTGTCGAGTTGGCCGGTGAATAGCGAGGCCATTCCCGCGAGGTAGGTCAGGTGGGGCTTTTCTGTGGGGATGGCGGCTTGTGTTGTGAGCTCTGCGGCTTGTGCTAGTAGCTTCTGGGCTTGTTCGGCATCGCCTTGGAGCATCGCGAAGAAGCTGCACATCCGGAGCCCGGGCACACGCTCGGCTGCGTCCCTGGGTGCGGTGTTCAAGGTGCGGTGGAGCCAGTGCCGCAGTTCGGTGTGCATCCCGCGAATGTCCCAGTAGTCGTCGAGCGCGGTGGCCATGCGCAATCCCGCCGGTGCTTCACTGGACTGGGAGGCACAGTAGTCCAGCGCGACTCGCAGGTTTGGGTGTTCGGTGCGCAGCCTGCTGATCCATTCCGCCTGATACGGCCCGATCCACTCGGTGTTGAACCGGGCAGCCAGGCGCGCGTACCAGTCGCGGTGACGCCGCCGCACTCGGTCGAGATCTCCCGCCTCGGTCAGGTGCTGCTCACCGTATTCCCGCGTGATCTGCAGCAAGCGGAAGCGCGCACCAACGTGGTTCTCGCGGAGGAAAATCGATTTGTCTACCAACGCCGCCACGATGTCGAGCATGTCATCGCGGTCGATGCCGTTCCCGCTGATGACGTATTCGGCTGCGTCGAGATCGAAGCTTCCCGCGAACACCGCCGCACGGGCCCAGACCGTGCGCTCCTGCTCGGTACACAGGTCGTAACTCCAGTCGATCAGCGATGTCAGCGTGCGCTGGCGATCGGAGGTGCCGCGGATGCCTTGTGAGCCCAGCAGCCGGGAGCGCTCGGTCAGCCCTTGCAAGATCTGTTCCAGGCTGAGTGCCCGCATTCGCACAGCAGCAAGTTCGAGGGCCAGCGGAATACCGTCGAGGCTGTGGCAAATCCGGGCGACGGTCTGGCAGTTATCGCTGGTGATGGCGAATTGAGGGTTGACCGCTGTGGCGCGTTCGGCGAACAAGCGCACCGATTCGTAGTGGGCGATCGAGCCCGGCGAGGAGGACACCTCCTCCGGCTCAGGCACGGGCAGCGCGGCAACGGGGAAGGCATGCGCGCCCAGCAGCCCCAGGGACTGCCGGCTGGTCGCCAGCACCCGCAACGCACCGCAAGCGTGCAGCACGGCGGTGATGAACTGGGCGCACTCGTCGACAAGATGCTCGCAGTTATCCAGCACGAGCAACGCGGGCTCAGTGCCTATGTACTCGCTGATCGTCTCGATGGGAGCGCGGGCCGACTGGACATGCAGCCCCAGTGCTGCCGCGACCGTGACCCCTAACAGTTCAGGCTCGCGCAATTCAGCAAGCCCGACGAACCACACCCTGCCCTGAAAGACCCGCTGCACGTCGGCCGCCACACGCACCGCCAGGCGAGTCTTGCCCACGCCGCCGGGCCCGGTGAGCGTGACTACCCGGCCCGCCGTCAGCAGCCGCCTTATCTCTGCACGCTCCCGCCGACGGCCCAGGAAACTGGTCAGATCAACAGGAAGAGTTCCCCCGCGCACCCGGCCGACGGTACTTGTGACTCCCACCACATCACCATAGCTCCAGGAGAACCGCCGCTCCCTCAGGAACTGTAATTTCTTTGACTCTGTCCCTGGCTGCGTGATCAACTTTGTTGGTCTGTCACCGGTCCTGATCGGTGCTCGTGATCATGGTCGGGAGCCCCTGATTCATCAATCCCGAACCACGATCCTGGCCCGGCTCTTCGGCAGTTGTCCCTAGTAAGGCTTTGTTAGATGGTCATGGTGGTTCTTGGTGGCAGGTGGGGCATCGGCCTGTCCAGGTGGCTAGCGTGGTGTTTGGGGGATCTTGTAGAGGGTCAGGCCGCCGCAGGTGCTTTTGGGCTTGTCAAACGGAGTTCGGCGAGGAAGAGGTGTGCTGCGGAGACGAGCGGCGCCAGCCGGTGAAGGAACGGCCTTCGAATTGGGTGCGGCCGAGGCCGGTTTTGAGTTCGCGGTAGACCCTTCTGGTTAATTTCGGCGCGGCGTTGGGGCTGTTTGGGAAGGTGCGGGCGTGAAGCGAACGGAGCTTCCGTTCGTGTCGTCTATCGAGGCGAACAGGCCGTCCACCACACCCCGGTTGGCGAGGCAGAACCGGACCACTCCCGCGGTGAAACCAGCCCCTCGCGGAATTAACCAGCAGGGTCGCGGTAGTCGTGGTCGATGCGCCAGCGGATCTTGGCCAGGCGCACCAACTTCTTGATGGGCGCGTCGGCGGGCAGGTTGGAGATCCAGTAGTCGCGTGGGTTCGGGCTCGTGAGGTGGCCATTCGGCTACCAGCCAGCATTCCGGCAGGCTGCCGTCGGCATAACCTCACGTGCAGGAAGCGCAGTACCTGGTCGAGCGGTGCCGTGAAGTAGGTGGAGACCGGAAGCATCCATTCCGGGTTTTGCGATAGCTGCTCCAGCAGCGTCACGACCAACGGGTCGTAGCGAGGGTTGCCCCTCTGCGCAAATCCGTGCTGGTGCTGTTGCAGGTTGGCCTCGACTGCCGAGAAGGCGGGGTCGAGGTCGTCGTGCGGGCGGGGCCGTTGTGTACAGATGTCAGACATTCGGTTAGGATTGCGTTATGAATGATCTTCGTGCGCCGCGCCGTGTCGCGAGCCTGGCGGCGCAACTGGTGGACACCCTCCGCGAGCAGATCGCGTCCGGTGCTTGGCCCGTGGGGATGCGGATCCCGCCCGAACACGAGCTGGTCAAACAGCTCAATGTCGGGCGCACGACGGTGCGTGAGGCGCTCGCCGCGCTGGTGCACCTGGGTCTGTTGGAGGCCCGCAAGGGTGACGGCACGTATGTCCGGACATCGAGCGAAATGCACTCGGTGCTGATGAGACGTGCCAGTTCCTCGAGACGGAGGGATGTGCTTGAACTGCGTGCGGTGCTGGAGGAGTACGCCTCTGGCCTGGCCGCGTCACGGCGCACCGAAGACGACCTTGCTCGCCTGTGGAACCTGCTTGACGAGGCGGAGGCGATCGCGGACTCGCCAGAGATCGGCGCCATTGTAGAGGTCGACGCCCGCTTCCACCGGGAGGTGGTGAGCGCCGGCGGCAACCCCCTGCTCACCGAGGTCTACGACGTCCTGAGCGTCGCGGTCACCGAACAGATCGGCGGCACGCTCTGGCCCAGTGCGACGGCCGCCGAGCACACCCTTTTGCACAGGCGGCTCGTCGAGGCGATCGCTGCCGAAGACGAAGTCGGCGCACGCCACTGCGCCACCGAGATCGTGAAGCTTACCGAGGCCGGAACGGAGCGATCAGAGTGACCGCCTCCAGGAATCCCCGCGTCGAGGCTAGCAAGGTCCACGTGGCCGCGACCGCCACCAAACCTGTTGCCACGCCTACTCATTCGGTCGGCATCGTGATCGCGGTTCTACTGGTGGCGGCGAATCTGCGCGCGACGTTGACGGGTGTGGGCACGCTGTTGTCTGCCATCGAACGTGACACCGGGTTGTCCGCGGCGGCGGGTGGTGTGCTGAGCACCCTGCCGTTGCTCATGTTCGCCGTGACCTCACCGTTCGTCGGGCGCGTCTCCCACCGATTCGGCACCATTCGTCTCCTGGTGGTCGCCCTCGCGGTGCTGGCGGCGGGCACCGTGATCCGGTCTTTGCCGTCGATCGTGTCTCTGTTCGCCGGGACGGCCATCCTCTCGGCGGCGATCGCGGTGGGAAACGTCCTGCTGCCCACGGTGATTCGTATCCACGTGCCCGCCCCGCAGGTGCACACGATCAGCGCCTTGTACGTCACCGCGATGGGTTTGGTGGCGGCTGTGTCGTCGGGAATCTCGGTCCCACTCGCCAACGCCCTGCCCGGGAGCTGGCATTCCGCCTTGGCCTGGGGACTGGTGGTGGCGCTCGGCGCGCTCGCAGGGTGGCTGCCCCGGCTGCGCGAGGCCCGGGCGGACGGCGGCGTGCGGTCCACCGGGACGCATGCTCGGATTCCGTGGCGGTCCTGGCTGGCGTGGCAGGTGGCCTTCTACATGGGCCTGCAGTCCCTCGCCTTCTATACCTCCATCGCGTGGCTGCCCAGCGTCCTCGCCGAGCAGGGCATGAGCACCACGGCCGCCGGCTGGATGTTGTTCTACTACCAGCTCGTCGCGCTGGTCACGGGCCTCGTGCTGCCACTGCTCACCCGAGGCCGTCACGACCAGCGCTTCGCTGCTGCTACCGCGTCCGTGATCGTTGCCGCCGGTTTCGCGATTTTGCTTGTCCTGCCAGCACTTGCGATCGTGTCGTGCACTCTTCTCGGGTTGGGCACGGGTGTCTGTCTCGTGCTCGCTCTGAGCTTCCAGAGCCAGCGCGCCACGGGTCCCAGTGAAACAACAGCGCTGGCGGGAATGGCGCAGTCCGTCGGCTATCTAGTTGCCGCTGCTGGGCCCCTGGTGCTGGGGGTCCTTCATGACGCCACCGGCAGCTGGACCGGGGCCCTTCTCCTTCTGATTGTCTTGAGCCTGGTCATGGCCGCTGCTGGCTACGGCGCCGGACGCGACCGCCACGTCCGGGCCCGTGACTGAACCTGCGCCGAAACCAGAAGAACCGCAATGCGTACAGAAATGCGTGACAGGGATGCCGGCCGCGCTGCCGCCGCTGGCGACATCGAGATCGCTGCTCGGTTGACGCGCCAGCTGGTGATGCTGGAGTCGCTGGTCAGGCGAGCGAAGCCGGGCCGTTCCGAGGTGGCACTCAAGTCCGCGTGGTTACCGCTGCTCATGAAGCTCGCCGAGGAGGGCCCGCAGCGTGCGGGGAAGACCGCCGCATCGCTGTGCATGAGCCCGTCGACGATCAGCCGGCAGGTCGCCGTGCTGGTCCGGTCCGGGCTCATCGAGCGCCGGGCCGATCCCGGCGATGGTCGTGCCAGTCTGCTCGCCGCGACCGCCACCGGCCGCCGAATGCTCGACGCCGAGCGCAGGCGCAGGGCCGCTCAATACATCGACGCCCTCGCCGGCTGGCCTCCCGAAGCTCGTGGTCGATTCGCAGACCTGCTCGGCTACTTCGTCGGCGATCTTCAGCGCACAAGGAAGGAAAAGCACCATGTTGCTCGAACGACATTCCGCATCCGTGCCGCCTTGGCGCCGGAAAGTGCGCTGGTTCCTCGCGGAGCTCGTGGAGTTCCTGGCCTCGGTGGGGTACACGATGGCCGGCGTTTGCCCGCCACCTCCATGGTCGCCGGACGACACCCTCCCGCAACCACAAAAGGAGCGGTAACAAGGGGACTCTCCAACGCGGGGGCGGCACGATTGTGCTGCCCCTGCGTTTGCCCGTTTACCTGGTGTGTTTTTTGTTTCCGGTCCAGGCTTTGTCTCGTAGTATGTATTTCTGGATTTTTCCGGTGGAGGTCTTCGGTAGTTCGGTGA
>NZ_JBSFLZ010000201.1:0-7022 GCF_053599315.1 Saccharopolyspora sp. NPDC000995 | reverse complement strand
GTCGTTCCGCGCCGAATCCCAGGTGACCACCTAGCTGCCCCGAATGCCTGGCCTGGGGCGTGCTCTATGGCGGCTATTGCCGCGCCTGCTATGACTTCCGGCGGCGTCATCCCAGCGCCGGCTGCGCGGCCTGCGGCCGGGTCGTGCCGCTGAAGAACGGCCACTGCCGGCTCTGCTGGCTGCAGGCCGCCTCGCTGGCCACGGATCCCCTCGTCGTCACAGAGGACGATCTCGCCCGGGTGACCTGCCACCAGCTGTGGTTCGCCGGCATGACCAAAATGCGCGGCCCGCGCTCCGGTGTCCGGCTGCGCGCCCGCCTCCGAGCCACCGCCGCACCTCTGCCACCGGCGCCGAAGCCGTTCGACAGCGGGCAATTACAGCTGCACCTACCAGGGGCCGGCCGGGCCTTCGACTGGGCCCACCACGCCGAACCCACCAGCCCCGCCCTGGTCCGCGCGCGCCGGATCGCCCAGGCACTGGGCCAGGGGCATGGCTGGAACGCCAAGCTGGCCGCCGAACTGGACCGGGCATTGGTCATTCTGCTGTCCGGGCACGGCGACGGCGAGCGGTTCCGCTACTCGGAGCTTGTCGGCGTGCTGCACCGCTATGGGGTCAGCATCAGCCGGGTCGCCGAGGTCCTCGCCGAGATGGGATTGCTCGTCGATGACCGCGTCTCGGCCTTCGACATCTGGCTGGAGGGAAAGCTCGCCGAACTGGCGCCACGCATCGCCGCCGATGTCCGCGACTGGGTGCAGGTCCTGCGGCACGGCGGGCCCCGCAGCCAACCTCGCAACCTCAACACCGTTCGTCGCTACGTGCGCGACGCCCACCCCGTCCTGGTCGAATGGTCCACGCGATACGACCACCTGCGCGAGGTCACCGCCACAGATGTCAAGGCGGTCGCAGACACCTTGCGCGGCCACCCGCGCCGCCGAGCACTCGGCGCGCTGCGCTCGCTGATGCGGCACTGTAAGAAGAACGGCACCGTCTTCGCCAACCCGGCAGCGCGAGTCCGCATTGGACACCGCGACGAACCAGTGATCCTTCCCTTGGACGCCAACCAAATCGAAGACACCACCCATGCAGCGACCACACCAGCGGCTCGTGTCGCGCTGGCCCAGGCCGCAGTGCACGCCGCCCGCCCCGAAGCAATCCGCAACCTGAAGCTGGACGACGTCGATCTCGGCAACCGGCGGCTGACCATCGGCCCCGTGATCCGCCCTCTCGACCAGCTCACCCACCAGCTCCTGTTGGACTGGCTGGAATATCGGCGGCGACGCTGGCCCGAAACAGCCAATCCCCACCTGATCATCAACAAGCAGACCGCGTCGACCACCCGCGCCATCAGCGGCAACGCGCTCATCGCGCCGTTCCGCCGCCGGGCAGCCAACCTGGAAGCCCTTCGCGTCGACCGGCAACTCGACGAAGCGCTCACCCACGGCCCCGATCCGCTCCATCTGGCCGTCGTGTTCGGACTCGGCGAGACCACCGCGATCCGATACTGCGCCGCAGCGAGACAGCTCCTCCAAACCCCAGTCGAGGAACACAATCCACCGGGATGACCACGAACCCAAGGGCCAGTTCGTCCCACATCCGCCGAACATCCTTGGGTTCCCGCCGAGAAACCCTCAGTTCGCATGAACTCCGGGCAAACCGTCGGCCCCTTCCCGAACGGTACGGGCGCCTTTCAGCGCATACCGCTCTCCAGTGGTCATTTCCGGGTGGTGACTGTGGACCGTCCGGCGTGAATGTCCTGATGGCATGTTTCGCACACCACGAGGGTCTTGCGTTTGCGCATCGCCATCAGACGCATCCACGGTGGCCGTTCTCGCCGTCCTGGCTTGTTGAGATCGGCGAGCTTACGGATGTGATGGACTTGCAGCCCTTCGGTTCCCTCGCACAATTCGCACTGTCCGGCCACGAGCCGACGAAGCAGCTCGTTGCGTTTGGCAGTGGCCATGATCGGTTTGAGATCGGTCACGGCAGCGGTGCGTTTGCGGATGAGCGGTATCCCGCCGAAGCGGGCGACCAGTGGTTTCCTACCTCGGTCGCGGTGCACGGTGACCTCGAAACACGTCCTGGACCCGTCAGCGGTGTCGATGCTCGCCTTGTACTTGCGGGCCATCTTCGTGACGGCGGACTTATGTTTCCCGGCCAGGGTCTTTAGCATGGATGTCTCCATGACCCAGCGCAGTTTTCCCAGGCGAAACACATCCTGGGCGAGAAGGTAGTACTGGACGAACCCGCGATACTCCGATCCGTACTTGGCGACGATCGTGTAGTCCTCGTCGTGCAGTAGCGGACCGCGCAGGGCGGGTTTTCCCTTGCTCATGTAGCGGGCGCAACGGCCCCGGATGACATCCCGTGGCACGAACAGGCCGATTGCGCCGTTGCCCGCCCGACGATTTCGGGTGATCTTCGTGTCGGCGCGTTGTGTCCTGATCTCGTAGCCGAGGAACCGCGCCGCCTGGCTGGTGGCGTGGGTGATCAGGTCTTGGATTCGGACAGTTCCAGCGTGAGTTCATCCCGCAGGAATTGGCCGATCTTCGACTTGATCTCCTCTGCTTCGCGCCTGGGACCGGCGAACCCGAGGAGGAAATCGTCGCAGTACCGCACATACCGCAGCCGCCGGTAACCGGGATCGTTCGGGTCCTGGCTGGGCAGGGTACGGCGCAGGCGGCGAAGCGCCCGCACCGTATCCCGGTCCCCATGCCGTGTGGCCTTCGCGATCTGGCTTTCCACGCTGCGGTATCGGGGGTTGGTCCGACGACGGTCGCCGCGGGTGTATTCCGGTATCAACTGTTGTTCAACGAACTGGTCGAACCGGTCCAGGTAAATGTTGGATAAGACAGGGGACGCGATTCCCCCTTGCGGAGCAACGCTGAGGGTGGAATTCCACTGACAATCCTCAAGATACCCGGCTTGGAGCATCCGGTTGATCAGTTGCAGGAACCGTCCATCATGGATCTTGGCCGCCAGCGTCGAGACCATGATCGTGTGATCAAGGCTCCCGAAGTAGTCGGCTAGATCTCCTTCGATGAACCAGTGTGTTCCCTTCCAGACTGAGACCACCTCGTCCAGCGCGGTGTGGCAGCCTCGACCGGTGCGGAATCCGTGGGAACGGTCGGAGAACTGGACGTCGTAGTACGCGGCAAGGAGCATGCGGACCACTTCGGCGACCAGCTTGTCCGACCAGGGTGGCATCCCCAGTGGGCGTTTCTTCCCGTTCTTCTTCGGGATATAAACCCGTCTGGCCGGTGACCACCGATACGACTCCGAGCGCAGCGCCTGGATGATCGTGTCGATTTTGGCCAGCGACATGCCTTCCACGGTCTCACTGGTGACCCAGGGTGTCATCGCACCCTTGTTGGAGTAGATGCGCCCGTAGGCCATTTTCCGGACTAATTTTTGTTGATCACGGCTGTTCGTTGGTCATGTTCGGTAGGAGTAGTAGGTCCGCGGTCAGAGCGCGGAGCACGGCCGCGTCGGTTTCGTGGCTGCCACAGTCTTCGCCGCAGGGGCAGCTGGTCCAGTGTTGGTGTCGGAGGTTGTCGCGGAAGACGGTGAGTGCGTCCTTGGTCCAGGCGAGGATGTTGCCCGCGATGGTGATGGTGCTGTCGTCGTTGACCGGTGAGGTCAGGGCGACGCCGAGGCCGGTGACGGCCCGGCTGGCTTCTTGCTGGTTGAACGTGTCGGTGGGGTCGGGGGCGGCGCTGTTGAGGGTGGCGAAGAGTAGTGCTTGACCCAGTGCGGCGATCAGTCGGCCGACCGCAGGCAGGGGCAGGTTTTGTTCGGGTGCGGCGTCGATGTGCGCATCGCGTTCTTGGATCTGTCGGTAGGTTTGGCGGGCCGTGTTGCGGCCCCACTCGTCGTCGAAGTAGTTGCGCAGTACGGTGGTTTCGGTGACGCCGATCTGGTTGGCGATGTCCTGGATGCGTTGTTTGAGTTCGGTGGCCACGACTTCGGGGGCGATGCCGCCGCCGAGCTGGCTGGTGGTGGTGACGAAGTCGGCGACGAGGGCCTTGAACTTCTTCTCGTTGCCGGTCACGCGTGGTGCCACTGTTTGTCCTTTCCCGTCGCGGTGACGACTGCCGTGTCGATCGTCTCGTTGTGGGCTGCCAGTGTTCACCGGTCTGCCGTGGGCGTTCCGGTCGGATACCAGGTCTGGTCAGGCCGCGGTGTTCCTCGCCTGGTCACGGAGTCCGAGGGCGGTGAAGCTGAGGAAGTCCAGGTAGGCATGTAGGCCCGTCTCAGGGTGCCAGCCACGCTGGGTGGTCAGGAACAGGGCGAGTTCGGCGCGGACTTGCGGGCTGGCGTGCCGGAAGAACTCATCGGTAAGTTCGAGAAGTCCGGTGAGGTGGTCGAACTCGTTGGCGTGGCCGGCAATATCCGCGTCCTCTGGTGGGATTTCGTTGGGATCGTGGGTGAACACGGCGGGTTTCCTTGGTAATGAGGGCTTTCTGGTCATTGGGAGTCGGTGATGACGGGCATGCCGAGGTTGACTGGGCCGGTGGGTTGGCGGTCGCGCATCCGGTCCAGGCTGACCAGCTTCCGCGCCGCGGCATCCAGGCTGACTTGAAGCCCCTGCACTTCGCCCAGCCAGCCATTCGCCTTGGCCTCGGCTATGCGTTCCTTGAGATTAGCGATGATCTCGACCAGCCGCGGTCGGGCGGTCGGGTCAAGCCGTAGGCTCGGACAGCGAATGCAAGCGAATTCATGCTGACACTTCGCGCCGTAAGGCCGACCGCACTCTCCAAGCTCCAGCTTTCGGGCGTGGAAGTGTTGCTGGAACTCGCGCCATTCCTCCTCGGTCGGCTCGCGGTATTCTTTGGTGGGCCGGGTGGCCCGCCGTTTGTCGAGGAACGCCCGGTAGGAACGGATGAGATCTTCCTGGAATACGGCCATGTAGGTTTCCGTGGTGCTCAGGCTTTTGTGACCGAGTAGTCGAGCTGCGATGTGCACGGGCAGCCCGCCGGCGACGGTTTCCGTCGTAAGCACCTTCGGAAATCGTGGGGCCGGTAGATCAACGGTTGGCCTGTGGCGTCTTTGAAACCGGCGGCGGCGAGCGCGCTGTTGATCAGTTTGTAGACCGTGCCGGGGCTGATCACCTCGCTGCGGGCGCCGCGGGCGCGTTGGAACAGGTGCGGCGGGCGTAGCCCGGTGGTGCGTTCGTGGTGGTCGTAGCGAGCGACGAGGGGGACGGTGCCGCCGTTGCCGGCGCGGAGCCGGGTGAGGATGGTGGCCAGGACGCTGGCGAGTTCCGGGTCCACCAGTAGCAGGCGTTCTTCGTTGCTCTTGGAGGGCACGATCTGCAGCAGGGGCACGATTTCTCTGGTGTCGGGCAGTTGGTAGGACACCAGCGCCAGGTGCGTGATCTCCAGCAGTTCTTCCAGGCGTACCCCTGACAGGCGCAGCGTTTCGATGATCGCCCACGCCCAGAACGCCTCGTCCTCGCGGCGGGTCAGGTTGATCGCCTCGCCGGTGACCAGGTTTGCCACCGTGACGGCAGGGCTGCCGTGGTGCCGGGCCGCCAGATCGGCGCTTTTGGGGGCGGTCCGGCGGTAGCGGGTGCCGGTGTGGTCGAACACCTCGCCTGGTTCGCACTCGGTGGCCGCGGCCAGCAGCGCGGTCGTCTCGGCGCGGCACCGTTCAGCGGCATCGGCCAGCGCGGGCAGGTGCGGCAGGCGCTCGCGGACGCGCTGATGCATCGCGGCCACGGTTTTCCTGCGAGTTTTTTCGTATCCGAGGGTGTCTGCCTTGCGCACCGGGCTGGGCACCGCCCACGGCACCCAGCTCGGGTCTTCCAGCGCCCACTGCTGAATGTCGAGATAGAAGGCGTGTACCCGCATCAACAGGGCGTGGATGTTCTTGCGCGGCCGCACCGTGCCATCCGCGGAGGCGACGACTCGGGCTCGTTCCTTCCACGCCTGGGCGACCTCGTCGGGCAGGTGGAAGGTGTCGATGCCGGGTGATGTCGTTCGATGTCGGCCCAGAAGGTGCCCACCAGCTCGCTCACCAGGTTGACCAAGGAGTTGTAGTCCAGCGCGGGGCGACGTTCATCGAGGTAACGGATGAACACATCACGGATCGGGCGGCAGCGGATGTCGTGGGCGTCGACCAACTCCGTGGTCGAGCGTGGGCCGCGTCGCAACGCGGATCGGAGCGTAAGGCCAGGCGGGGGTTGCCCGGTCTCACGGTTCATGCCCGAGCATGACGCGCCACCGGTTACAGGCGTCGTTCCAGCGGACGCGCATTTTCATCGTTGGGGATTGGGCTTCAAGCAATCCAGCCTTGGCCATATCGCACGGGTCTCGCGGCACCCCGCCCCGAACACCTTCAGACGGCCACCGCTTCCCTGACATGTGTTTTCCCCTCGCGGTTTCCCGTCCAGGTAGGTCAGGCGACCCAAGAACCTCCCTCCGAGTTCTTCCCGACTGCGCCGGGGATACAACGAAGCGCCTCACGGCGCACACCGTGCATGCGGTTCTCCCGCACACGGCTCACCGACGTCGTTCACCGCCGGCATTCAGCTTCTCCCGCCAGGGCTTGCCGGCCCTGGGCGAGACGACGATCCCGTAAAGCCTGATCAGGCCGAACTCGTTGGGCGTAAAGTTGAGCAACGCCCAGATACCGAAGTGTCGGCTACGGCGGTGGCGCTTGCTGATGAACAACGCGATACGCATCCGCACGTACTGTCTGATCTTGCTGAAACGCTCGGCCGAGTGCCCGTACTTGAGGAGGGTCGAGAACTGGCGCGGTGGCGTCGGTCGGCGGTAGGGCACGGGGCCGCTAATGGCCTCGCGGTTTCCCGTGAGGTCGTTCTTTCCCCGTGGCCGTGGCCCGACGTGTGCTCCGTGTCCAGCTCCCGCCCGTCAATCCGTGCATGACCTTCTCGGTCACACGGCTTACCGACGTTCTTCACCTGATAGCATGCGCGATGCGTCCGTACTGCACGGTTCCGGACAGCTTGACGAGGCCGAGCCGGTTCCCTGACCTGATCACGTGTTTCAGGCCGTGCCCGC
>NZ_JBSFLZ010000200.1:5121-7029 GCF_053599315.1 Saccharopolyspora sp. NPDC000995 | reverse complement strand
GTTAGTCGTCAGTAACATTTGATGGAAGGGCTGGCATGGACTTCATCCTCATGACCGAGGGGGACACTCCGGTCGGGCTCACGCACGAGCACCGCTACCGGGAGCTGATCGAGGAGGTGCTACTCGCCGAGCGAGTCGGTTTCGACGCCTTCGGCAGCTCCGAGCAGCACGTCGCGATCGGCACCGCGACGGTGTCGGCCCCGGAGGTGCTCTACCCGTACCTGATGGCTTTGACGAACCGGATCCGCTTCATCCACCTGGTGACACTGCTGCCGACGCGGATGAACCACGCGCTGCGCGTCGCGGAGCGCATCGCGACCGAGGACATCCTCTCCCACGGCCGGGTCGAGCTGGGTACCGGACGTGGCAACACCACGCTGGCGTTGCGCGCGTTCGAGGTCGACCCGACCGAGAACAAGGCGCAGTGGCGCGAAGGCATCGAGGTGATCCGCCGCGCGTTCTGCGAGGACCCGTTCTCCTTCGTGGGCGAGCACTACAAGATCCCGCCGCGCAGCCTGGTGCCCAAGCCCCTGCAGTGGCCCTACCCGCCGATCTCCGCCGCAACCGGCAGCCCGAGCTCGGTGCAGACCGCCGCCGAGTTGGGCATCGGAGCCATCATGGGCGGGTTCTACCTCGGGTTCGACCTCGTGGAGAACCTGCTGAAGCTCTACGACGAGACCCTGGCCGCCACCAGCCACCCGTACCCGATCACGCCGCGCAAGATGGTCACGATCAGCGGTGGCATGCACTGCGCGGAGACCACCGCGCTGGCGCGTGAGCAGGCGAAGCCCTTGTTCGAGATGGCCAAGCTCTCCACCGGCGCCTACCAGCGGCTGTCCACCCTGTCCAAGGACTACGCCTACATGGGCGCGGTCAAGGACGTCGACTTCGACGATGAGGAGTACATGTTCGAGCGCTCGCAAGGCTTCCTCGTCGGCGACCCGGACCACTGCATCGAGCACGTGCAGCGGTACGTGGACATGGGAGCCGACGCCCTCGTGCTGCGCGTCGACAGCCTGCCCCACGACCAGCTCCTGCGCTCGATCGAACTGTTCGGCAAATACGTGATCCCGCGCTTCAAACACCCACGCAACGTGGTGCGCCCAGCCGACGACGTACTCGCCGACATACGGGCAGCGCGCCCCGCGCACGAACAGGCGTTGCGCACGTTCCAGACCGAGCACAACCTCCCCAGCGAGAAGGAGTCCGTGTGATGAGCGACCTCTACAACCACGGCACCGGCGATGTCCTCATCGAGCGCCGCGACGACGGCGTTCTGCTGATCACCTTCAACCGACCCGACCGGTACAACTCGCTCACCCTGCCGATGTTCGAGGAGATGAACCGGATCTGGGCCGACGTCGAACGCGACGAACAGACCAAGGTCGTCGTCATCACCGGAGCCGGCAAAGCTTTCTGCACCGGCATGGACGTCACCCAGCCCGACCCCACCCCCGAACAGGCGCTGGCGATCCTGGAGTCCGAACGCCAGCGGGTCTCCACGGTCCTGCGGACCGAGAAACCGATCATCTCGGCGATCAACGGCCCCGCGGTCGGCTACGGACTGTCCACCGCGCTGCTAGCCGACATCAGCATCGCAGCAGACGACGCGGTGCTGATCGAGGGCCACACCCGCGTCGGGGTGACCGCCGGCGACCACGCGGCGCTGATCTGGCCGCTGCTGGTAGGTATGGCCAAAACCAAATACTACGTACTCACCTCGGAGAAACTCACCGGTACCGAAGCCGAGCGGATCGGGCTGGTGAGCCTGTCCGTCCCACGCGAGCAGGTATTGCCGCGCGCCCTGGAGATCGCCTCCCAGCTGGCACGCGGTTCCCAGCAAGCCATCCGGTTCACCAAACGCGCGCTCAACGCCTGGCTCACCAACGCGGTACCCCAACACGAACT
>NZ_JBSFLZ010000200.1:0-5023 GCF_053599315.1 Saccharopolyspora sp. NPDC000995 | reverse complement strand
CCGACCCGGCCGCTCGGGCCGCTCGCGAGGCATGGAATGACTGATCGTGTGGACGAGTTGGATCCGGCGGCTTTCCGTGGCGTGCTGGGCCGTTTTCCTTCGGGTGTGACGATCGTGACGACGCGCAGTGAGTCCGGCACGTTGCACGGGTTCACCGCGAGTTCGTTCGCGTCGTTGTCGCTTGACCCGCCGTTGATCCTGGTGTGCCTGGACCGGCGTGCCAACTGTTTTCCTGTCTTCCAGGCGGCTGAGCGGTTCGTGGTGAACATCGTGACGGCCGCGCACGCGGGCCTCGCGATCAGGTTCGCGAGGAAGGGGGAGAACAAGTTCGCCGGGGGGAACTTCGAGTTCGACGAACAGGGGCATCCGTTCCTGCCTGACGCGGCGGCGGTCATCCGGTGCGAACTGGAGCAGGTCGTACCAGGCGGAGATCACGTGATTTTGATCGGCCGGGTGCACGATGTTCAGGCAGGCAGCGACGAGCCGGTGACGTGGTATCAAGGTGACTTCCTTCATCTCGGAGACAGCGCCGCATGAACATCACCGCGCGGGGGCGTGTCAGCTCCGGAAGAGAGGCCGTGTCATGGACCTGACCAATTTCGAACCGACCCGGACCTTTCCGGGGCTGTTGTTTGATCGCGCGCGGAGAGAACCCGACGCCGTCGCGATGCGTCACTGGCGTGACGGGGTCGTGCAGGAGATCACCTGGCGGTCCTATGCGGACCATGTCCGTGATCTCGCCCTCGGCCTCCTCGCGCACCGGGTCAAGCACGGTGACCGTGTCGCGGTGATGTGCAGCGCTCGCCCGGAGTGGGTGTTCGCCGCGCTGGCCGTGCAGAGCGTGGGCGGTGTCGTGATCGGTGTGTACCCGACCAACTCGGTCGCTGAGATCGAGCAACTCCTCGCGCACAGCGAGGCGGTCGCGTTCATCGGTGAGACGGCGCTGGAGCTGACCAAGGTCGCGAAGGTGGCCGCACGCATCCCGTCTCTGCGGCTGGTGCTGGGCATCGACGACGCTCCGCCGGAGCTGCCCGGGCCGGTCACGGCGATGACGTGGGAGGCGTTGCGTGAGGAAGGAGCGTGGCACGCCGGGGACAAACCGGATCGGTTGTCGGAGTTGGTCGCCGCCGGATCCCTCGACGACGCCGCCGTGCTCTTTTACACCTCGGGGTCCACGGGAGCGCCCAAGGGCGTCACGCACTCGCACCGGACCCTTCAGCATGCGGTCCAGACCTTTGCCGGGTTGTATCCGGAGATCACCCGCCGCCGATACGACGTGGTGGGCTTCCTGCCGCTGGCGCACGTGGCGCCGGCGCTGGTGGTGGTCTTCACCCCGCTGCTGAGCAAGCTGATGGTCACCTACTGCCGCATGGATGTCTACGAAGAGGTGTTGCGTTCCGTGCGGCCGACGTCAGTGCTCTGGCCGCCACGGTTCTACGAGAAGATCGCCGGTGAGCTGATCGCCGCAACCAAGTCCTGGCCGTGGTGGCGGCGCCGCGCCTACGACGCGGCCATGTGGGTCGGCCGCAGGGTGGCCCGTGACCGCTGGTCCCACCGCCGGCCGTCGGCGCTGCTGCGGATCGCCTACGCCGCGGCACTGCGCGGGGTCTTCCTGCCCTTGCGGGCGACCGTCGGTATGGATCGCATGCGCCTGGCCTACACCGCATCCGCGGCGATGCCCGAGAGCGTCCTCGCGATCTGGCAGATCTGGGGCCTGGATCTTCGCGAGAACTACGGGCTGACCGAGACCGCGGGATGTCCCATCGCGCACTTCGACCAGCCCTTCCCTTCTCCGGGCTTTATCGGCAGGAAGTTCCCGGACCCGCGTTTCCAGGTGAAAGTCGCCGACGACGGCGAAATGCTGATCAGCGCGCCCTTGCTGTTCACCGGATACTGGCGCAACCCGGCGGAAACCGAGGCTGTTTTACAGGACGGCTGGCTACGCACCGGTGACCTGGTGCAGCGGGCACCCCGCGGCGACATCCGGCTCATCGGCCGGAAGAAAGACGTGATCATCACCCGCGGCGGCAAGACGATCAATCCTCAGCCCATCGAAACCCGGTTGAAGGAGAGCCTGCTGATCAACGAGGCGATCGTGGTCGGCGATGCCCGCAAGTACCTCACCGTCCTGCTCGAGCCCAGCGCGAGCGCGGACACCCCGTCTGCTGAGGCCCTGGCCGAAAGCCTGCGAGCAGAAATCGCCAGGGTCAACGCGGACCTTGCGCGGGTGGAGCAGTTGAAGGACTTTCGTGTGCTGCCGCGGCCCCTGCAGGCCGAGCGCGGCGAACGGACCGCGAACGGCAAGATCAAACGCACGGCCGTCGTGAACTCCTTCGCGGCACTGATCGACGACATGTACGGCGTGAACGACGACGCCGCGATCGCCGACCACGTGCGTTCCAAGCCCAACTAAGGCAAACGCCGGGGGCCGGCCGCGGCCGGCCCCCGGCGCCGCCACGTCCATCCCAGCGTGCGCGACAGGAGGTGAAGCCATGCCGATTCCTGACTTGACACTGCAGCAGCTTCGAGCGGTCCAGGCCGTCGCCGCATCCGGAAGCTTCACCAAAGCCGCCGCGCTCGAACACATCTCCCAGTCGGTCCTCAGCCGCAGAATCAAGGAGGTCGAGCGTCTCCTACGGGTCCGGTTGTTCGAACGCACCACTCGCCAGCTCGACACCACCGCGGCGGGCCAAGCCTTTCTGCTCATGACGGGCACCGTCCTGGACGACCTCGACACGAAGCTGCAACGTTTCATGTCCTACGTGGCGGCCCAGTCCGGAACCGTTGCCCTGAGCGCACTTCCCTCGCTGGCCGCTGTGGTGCTGCCGGAGATGATCCGTGGTTTCCTACCGCAGCACCCCGAGGTGACCTTCGAGATCAAAGACGGCGACGCCGCCGACGTACTCGGCAACCTCGCAGCGGGAACCGCCGAACTCGGCCTGAGCGCCAACGACGACCTACCCCACGATTTCTGCTTCATACCGTTGCTGCGCGAACAGTTCTACGGCGTCGCCCACCACAGCCATCCCTGGTCGACACAGGCCAGCCTCTCATGGCCGGACTTCCGGGGCGAAACGGTGGTCGCGACACCGCCCGGGACCAGCATCCGAGCGATGACCGACGCAGCGTTCGGCGAACACTCGATCCCGGTGAGCCGGCACTTCAACGCGCCGAGCGTAACGGCGATCGGCGGGCTCCTACGGGCAGGCGTGGGTGTGGCGGCACTGCCCGCGTTGGAATTACAGACCTTCGGCCTGGACGATCTCATCGTAATACCCCTGAAATCGCCCAACGCGACAAGAGTCACCGGTGTGGTATACCGCGACAGCCAAAACCTCTCACCAACCGCGGCTCGATTCCTGGAATTCGCACGTACGGCTGAGATCAACCCCCCACCAGGGGTGTCTCGCGTCCTCAGCGAAACAGCCGGCATAACCGGCCACACACCCAATGCAACCGTCTAAAAAGGACGAATGCGTGTCGAGAGGCGCATTGAGTAAGTGGCACGCTACTGCGGTCCGTACACGACGAAGGTGTTTCCCCAGGGGTCGCGCGCGACGGCTCGCACCTCGTGCGGGCCCCGCTGCGGTTCCCGGACAACGGTCCCGCCGCTTTCCACCAGTGTGGCCAGTGCCGCCGCGACATCGGAGACCTTGAACGACGCCGCGGGCGCGCCACCGGTGATGTCTTGCGAACAGCCGGCGAGCGCGAGCGTGGTACCACCCGCGTCGAGGGCGGCGTAGCGGTCACCATCGACGAATTTCGTTACCAGGCCGAAAGTTGTGGCGTAGAACCGCACGGCCGCGTCGACATCCTCCACCGGGTGCAGCACATTTCCCAATGTTACCTGCTCGGATTTCGTCATGCCGTTCATACCGTGAACGTAGTCGATTGTTTCCCCGGAGCCGGGATTCTTGCGACATCGGCAACAATCCTGGGCGGCCGCAGCGTTGCGCGACGGGATGGAAACGGGCAACGATGTGGAAGTTCCACTGCGGTAAGCATTTCATGGCTCTATGAAGGAGTTTTACAATGTCCGCGCCCATCGTTGCCCCTGCCGACACATGCGAGGATCGGTTGACGGTGCTCGCGGAGATCGAGCAGCGGGTGCGGTGGCTGGCCACCGCGATCATCGACCACGCCAACCGGGTCCGGCCCAACCCCACCGGGCTGAAAGTCGGCGGTCACCAGGCGTCGTCGGCGTCGATGACCACGCTGATGACCGCGCTCTGGTTCGAGCATCTGCGCTCCGGAGACCGGGTTTCGGTCAAGCCCCACGCCTCACCGGTGCTGCACGCGATCAACTACCTGCTGGGAGAACTCGACGAGTCGTACCTGACCACCTTGCGGGAATTCGGCGGGTTGCAAAGCTACCCCTCGCGCTCGAAGGACCCGGACCCGGTGGACTACTCCACCGGCTCGGTCGGCATCGGCGCGACAGCACCGATCTGGGGTGCGGTGGCACGACGTTACGTCACAACACTGGGAGAACAGACCGGCACCGGGCGCCAGTACTCCTTGGTCGGCGATGCGGAACTGGACGAGGGCGCGGTCTGGGAAGCACTCATGGACCCGATGGTGGCCGAACTGGGCGAGGTCGTGTGGATCGTCGACCTCAACCGGCAGAGCCTGGACCGGGTGGTGCCCAACATCGGCGCGCCGCGGTTACAGGGCATGTTCACCGCCGCGGGATGGCAGGTCCTCACAGTCAAATACGGCCAGTTACTCCACGAACTGTTCAAGCGCCCAGGCGGCGACGCGCTGCGGACACGGATCGACGAGATGCCCAACCCAGAGTTCCAGCGGCTGCTGCGCTGCACGCCGGCACAGCTAAGACAACGGCTACCCGACACACCGCAGCTGGCGTCGCTGGTCCGCACACTCGACGACGCCACACTGCACACCGCGATCCGCAACCTCGGCGGCCACGACCTGCACGCCGTCAACGACGCCTTCGCCCACATCGACGACACCCGGCCCACAGTGATCTTCGCCTATACCGTCAAAGGATTCGGACTGGCAA
>NZ_JBSFLZ010000199.1:0-7134 GCF_053599315.1 Saccharopolyspora sp. NPDC000995 | reverse complement strand
GACTCCCGCCTGCGCGACCTCCGGCTGACCGGCCTGATCGCCCTGGCCGACCCCGTCCGCCCCACCGCAGCCGCCGCCGTGGACCAACTGCAGCAAGCAGGCGTGCAGATCGTCATGATCACCGGCGACCACCCCAGCACCGCCGAAGCCATCGCCGCCGAACTCGGCATCCTGGGCGGCCACCAGATCATGACCGGCACCGACCTCGACACCCTCACCGACGACGAACTAGCCGCCAAAGCCGCCGACATCGCGGTATTCGCCCGCACCACCCCAGCACACAAGGCACGTGTCGTCCAAGCACTGCAGCGCACCGACCGCGTCGTCGCCGTCACCGGCGACGGAGCCAACGACGCACCCGCGATCAGAATCGCCGACATCGGCATCGCCCTCGGCGAACGCGCCACACCCGCCGCCCGGGAAGCCGCCGACGTCGTAGTCACCGACGACCGCATCGAAACGATCGTGGACGCCATCGTCGAAGGACGCGCCATGTGGGCCTCAGTGCGCGACTCCCTGGCCCTGCTGCTCGGCGGCAACCTCGGCGAAGTTCTCTACACCGTCGCCACCGGCCTGCTCACCCCCGGCGGCTCGATGAACGCCCGCCAAATGCTCCTGGTCAACCTCCTCACCGACGTCATCCCGGCGATGGCGATCGCAGTACGTCCCCCACCAGAAATCACACCCCAAATGCTCCTCGAGGAAGGACCCGACGCCTCCCTCGGCACCGCACTGCTCCGCGACATCTACCGGCGCGGCATCATCACCGCCGCATCCGCGTTCGCCGCCTGGATCCTCGGCCGCGCCACCGGAACCCGACGGCACGCCGACACCGTCGCGCTCGTCGCACTCGTCGGCGCACAACTCGGCCAGACCCTGGTCATCCGCGGACGCACCCCACTGGTCGTAGCCGGCGCGCTCGCATCCATGGCGGCACTGGCCGCCATCGTGCAAACCCCCGGCCTCAGCCACTTCTTCGGCTCCACACCCCTGCTACCGCACGACTGGGCCATCGCCCTGGGATGCACCATCGCCGCCAGCATCGCCGGCCTCATCCTCCAGCCACGGGCACGCAACCAACAGAACATGCCGCCGCAGCGCGGCAAGGAAACCGAGCGCGTGACCGATCACAGCAACACAGCCGGAGGAAACAGCATCCCGCGACCGCAATGGCCACCAGAGCCGATCCCTGCACTTCACACGAGTTCAAGCGCAAACCACACCCACCCCGCCAACCACAACGCCGGAAATGCGCTAGACCACGCGAAGTTGCGGTGCACCGCTTCGTACTCAAGGTTCGAGGAGTGAGGACCGCCACCAAGTTCTCCGTCATCGCGTCCCGGCGCTCAGCCCGTGCCGTGGAACGCGTCGATGCCTTTGCGCCAGGCGGTGTCGAGATCGGCGTCGGGTGGGGAAACGTAGGTTCAGCTCGAGGATGACCAGGCCGTGCGCGAAGGCCCAGATCGCTCGTGCCCGTTCGCGGTCACCGCCGGTGGCGTCGAGCAGCGGCATCGCGGCCGCCTCCTCAACGCCGGCGGTGAGCAGGTCGCGGCGCAGGGGCCGCTCGGTCATCAGCCGATAGAGGTTCGGCTGACGGCGCGCGAAGTCGCGGTACGGCGGGACGGTGACATCGACGGTGTCGCGCCTGCTCAGCACGGATCGCAATGACAGGACGAGCTCGACGGCCAAGTGCATGCCGCTGCAGCTGACGTCGGTCGGCGTCCCGATCCGCGACCACAGGGGCGAGCTGACCGCCGTCATCAACATCTCCGCTCCCACATCACGCCTGATCGGGAGGATCGACGAATCGGTCCGCCGGCTCCGAGTCGCGGCGACAGCGATCGAGAACGCACTGAGACATACGGAAAGGAAGCCAGGTCGCCCGCCCAGATAAGCGACTGAAACAGCGACCGGGATCCGGCCCCCCGGGAACGACCTCGAAAACGCTGGAGCGGTTCCGGAGCGCCAGGACCTATCTCCTTAGTTCCTGCTCCGCGCCAAGTCCAGCGTCGTCGGCGGGCGACCGCGAACAGAGCCGGAGGTCGTTGATGTTCAACGGTATCGGGGCCGATCCGGTGCGTAGGACGTAGTGAGCCGACAACTGCCCCGGTGGGGGCGGTGCTTGCTGTCGCGGTCTCAGATGAGAAAGCGCCGGGCGCGCCGCAACGGCATCACACCCGCACGAGCACCTTCCCGCGATTGGCCTCGCGCCCCAGGTAGAGGCTGCGGTATGCCGCCGGAATAGCATCGAAGCCGTCGTAAATGGTCTGGTCGTAGGTGATCTCGCCGCGCCGGATCAGGCCGCCGAGGTCTTTCTCCAGTGCGTTCCAGTTGTCCTCGGTGAACCATTCCAGGGCGTAGATGCCGCGGATGGTGGTGCGCGGGTACATGATCCCGGGCAGCAGGCGAGGACCGGTGTCCTCCCCGCCGACCTGGCTCTCCCACTGCCAGCACACCGCCACTTGGCTGTGCACGTTGAGCATCCGGAACACCACATCGGTGATGGTGCCGCCCATGTTGTCGAAGTACTTGTCCACGCCGTCCGGCGCTGCCTTCTCGAGTGCTTCGCGCACCACGTCGGCGGCGTCGCCGTGCCGGTAGTGGATCACCTCGTCGAAACCGAGGCCCGTCAGGTACTCCGCCTTCCCGGCGGAACCGGTGGTCCCGACAACCCGGGCGCCCGCTTGCTTGGACAGTTGGCCGACCAGGGTGCCGATCGCGCCGGAAGCAGCGCTGATCACCACCGTGTCACCGGGGCGGACCGTCAGGAACTTGGTCATCGTGCCCCACGCGGTCAAGCCCGCACCGCCCATGACGCCCAAGGCCGTCGGGAGTGGAAGCGCATCGCCGAAATGCTGCGGGTTCAGCTTGCGGAAGGCCGGGAAGACCATCGGGAACGGCCCGGTGTTCCACGGCATCTCGGTACCGGTGCTCACGAGGTGGGTACGCCAGCCGCCCCAACCCTGCACGAGGTCGCCGACCGCGAACGCCGCTCGCGGCCCGGCCTCGATCACCTCCATGATCGAGTCACCTCCCGCGCACGTACCGAGCGGAGTGGCCAGGGTGATGCCGTGCAGGAAGAGGTCGACGGAGACGTACCTCGTCCGGAGCAGCATCTCGTCGTCGGCAAGGTCGACGACGAGGTCCTCGACCACCTTCTGGTACATCCGGTCGACATCGGGCACGCCATCGACGTGCTCCCGCACGATCCACTTCTCGACCTTCACTGCATGCTCCTCGTTTCATCATGGAATGGACGTGCCTTGGCGCTGGAACGGGAACGGATGGATGCCGCTCCTGCCACCGTATCGGCGAGGGCCCCGGCACGCCTGGTTCGGACGTGGATATGCGGAAACCCGTATCTGACACGGGGAACAGGGCCGAGCCCAGGTGACGTTGGCGATTTCGCGTGAAATCGGCACCTGCCAGCTAGTTCACTGCCCTGGGCCACGCGACAATGGGACTGTCGACGATCACTGTGATCAGGAGCGGTCGACCTCCCCAGACAGATCGTTGCTTTCGGCCTCAGACACCGACTGTAGGTGGCTGCACCAATTCAGACCACCGGAGATCACGCAATGCACCCGCCCAGGCAACGCGCGGCAGTGCTCGCGAAAAGCACGCGACAGTCCGGAAAACAGGGACGATCACGCAGGAGTACACCCCCACGGGGCCGAACTCGGTCGGGTGACTGGCGGTGCCGGTCCCCGGCACTCTCCGATCATGAGCCTGCCCGGATTTGAAGTCGTTGGAGGCAGGCAGTCGCAGCAGACGTCACCAAGCTCGCAGCAAGCGATTGGTCCGCCGGATTTTGGGTTACTGCCCCAACAGATTCAGTCGTTCCGGGAACACTGATGGTGACGAAAAGCCGTTTGGAGTTGAACCGTCACGCTAAGGTACGGGCGGAGGCCCGTGCCGAGGAACGGAGTACCGGGTGGCTGATAGCGCTGACATCGACTACACCGCACCGTCATCGCCGCGGATCTGGAACTAATGGCAGGGTGGGAAGGACTACTACGCCGTCGACCGGGCTGCCGGGGACGAGTGGATCGCTGTCCAGCCGGAGATCGTGCATATTGCCAAGGAACCTGGCTCTTCTGCTGCTTCCGTGGGTGGGTTAGGCGCGTCCGGGGAGGGTCGGTCGGTGGCCGCCGAGGGCGAGGTGCCAGGTACCGGGTTTGATGGAGACTGGATTAGCTGGTTTCCAGGGTTGCGGTGACCGGGTGGGTCATCGCGTGTAGTGCTTCGTACTCGGCGAGGAGTAATGGCCACACCGAGACAACGCGATGGCCGAGGCGTTCAACAGTTGGCCGCATCCGGCGTCGGCGGGCGGCTTCGTCGGCGAGCCGCTTCTCCAGAAATTTGTTGTGCGACAAGTGATTCTGCCTAGCGCCAGTCGTTCGGGCAGCGTGTCCAGCAGTTGCCCCGACTTCAGCCGACAGAGCAGCGCTTTTAGCTCGGTAGAGATGTCGATCGGCTTCGGTGTGCCGCGGGGACGGCTGGTGGTGGGGCTCGCTGTCGCGGATAGGCCGTCGGTGAGGCGATCAGCTCAGCTTCCGCAGTGCTGCACGCACTGCGGCGAGGCTGGCGTTGGGTTCGTCCCAGAAGACCATGTGCCCGGCTCCGCGAACTTCGACGTATTCGGCGGAGGGATTGGCCTTGGCGGCCTCCTGCGCGCCAGCGGCGGTGACGACGGGGCTTTCGGCTCCGTAGACGAGAACCGCGGGGGCGGGCACGTTGGGCCAGTCGGTGAAGAAGTCCTCAGTCTCGAAGCCAGCGTGAGTGGCGGCGATCGCAGTCCGGGAGCAGGAGGACAACCAGCGGGCGCGCAATTCTTGTTCCCTGCGGGGCCATCGGGGCCAGGACTGCGCCACCTCGTCGGCGGTTGTGCTGCGGCGGGCCTGGTCGAGTTGGCGGAGGAACGCTTCGAGTGTCGTGGGGTAGGGTCCCTGCCCGGGCCGCTCATCGGGGGGTCGACCACAACGGTGCCTCGTAGTTCGTGATGGCCGGTGGTCGCGGCCATCGCCGCGATCCGCGCTCCCATGGAATGCCCGAGCAGGATGGGACGTTCCAGCTGTAGTTCGGACACGACCGCGTCAACGTCGCCTTTCTGTCTCGGCAGGTCGGCTCAGCGCTCGGCGCTGTGTCCAGCCGCGGATGCGGGGTGGGCGGTGGTATTGCGCCCGGGAAGATGGTCGAGGTAGGCCAGTGCGTCGTAGAGGCCGACGACATCGGCGTACTTGGCTTGCAGGTCGAACAGGGCGGCATCAACGCCCTCGGCGCCCGATGGGAAGCCGTAGCCGCGTTCGACGAATTGGACTGACCCCAACCCCGGAACGGGATCCGCAAGCCGCTAATTTAATGGGCCGCACGAGGCGTTCGACCAAGTCATCTGGCATGCCAAAAATCGGCACGGCACCCATCGCAGCGATCACCCGAGTCCACAACAGGGCACGAAAAGGCCGCTGAGCGCTAGCATGCCTGCGCTGTGGGGCCGACTGTTACTACCTATACCGGACAGGTCAACCTTGCACACGCCGTGCTTTCCGGGGCGTGGGGCGGGGGGGCGACCACCAGGGTGCGGTAGGCGGGTTTGGTGCAGTCAGCGGCCCGCACCGCTGTCGCTCAGCGCCGGTGTGCGGCGGGGGCGGGTGGGGAAGCCTCGACGCTGACCTTCATCGCCGGTGTCCGATGGGCGAACTGCGCGGTTAACCTGGTGAAGTCCCAGTGATGCTGCGGCACGCTGCTGCAGGTGCCCAAAGTCTGTCCGTTGTCGAGCGGTGTGCATGGGCGGTCTCGGTTGAGCGACCAGAAGGTGTACCGGGACATGCCGCGGCTGATCGAGTAGTCCAGCAGCGTCTGGAAATCGGCTTGGGTGTAGTACTCGCCAAAGTCCGAACGCCCATTCATCAGCGACACGCCCTCATGTGCGAACGCGGTCGCGCTGTCCCAGCCGAATGTGCTCATCAGGACTCCGTGAAACGCCTCGATCACGGCGATTTGACTGCTGACGTCCGGGAAACCGTTGAACGGCATGATCGAGTAGTTGTTCGGCGTGAAGTTCAAGGACTTGGCCGTGTTCAGCACGTTCTGCCCCTGCGGTGTCGTTCCGCTGGGCGCGGCCACGGTGGTGACTGATATGTACAGGCCAGGGTTGTTCCGCTGCAGGATCTGCGCCGCTCTCAATTCCTTCTGCACCGCGACGGGGTCCGAGTACTCCGGCTGTTCGAGGTTGAAATCGATCGCCCGGAGAGCGTACTTGTCGATCACCCGCTGGTAGGCGCTGGCCGTATCCTCCGCGCTGCCGCAGGTTTGGCCCAAGTTCGTGCCGCCGTAGCCGCCGATCGAAACGGAGACGTCACCGCCGGCCAAGCGCACACCGTCGATGATTCGAGCGACGGCGGTGTCCGCGGACACCGGGACCGCGCCATCCCAGGTGGGCGTACAGCCTCCACCGCCCCTAGGAGCCTGGATGAACGTCAGCTGGAAGGTCTTCTGCCCTGTCGCCGCCATCACCTTCGGCAGATCCGGCGGATTGCCGTACAGCGGCGTCACATACGGTGCCGACCCAAACCAGTTGCCCGACAACGTCGGCGGTGCGATGGTCACCGGGTTCGTAGCAGCAGCGCTACTGGGCATCGCCCACGATGCTGTTGCAATTCCAACGGAAACCGCCGCTGCGGTTGCGAGCACGGGAAACTTGGGCACATGTCCTCCTCATTAGACGGCGTTGTAGCCACGAGGCGGAGGACCCAACGACGAGAACACCCCCGGCGTATCTCGACCGCGTGGAACTCCGGCCGCGATCCGGGACGCCCGAAAGCTGCGCGGCACCACTGGCCGCTCGTGGTCTCAGGGCCATCGTTCTTGGTGGCACGACCGACCACAACGGTTGCAACGGCAGAGGACAGCGCGGCCTCAAGTCGTGCCAGGGATCAGAGCGTCTCGATGAGCGCCGGGCTCAGCGCCAACAAGCCGAGTCCCGACGTCTCGCTCATCGCTGTTGAGATGCTCGCAACCATTCCTCGCGGACCTACATCTTCATTGAGGTGATCTCAGTAGGGGGTTATGCGAGTCGGCCGTGTTCGAATTGGGTGAGTACGAGTGCGGCTTTGACGATGGGTCCGATTTTGC
>NZ_JBSFLZ010000198.1:0-7278 GCF_053599315.1 Saccharopolyspora sp. NPDC000995 | reverse complement strand
ATCACCTCATCAACCACATCCCGAGGAACCGACGAAGCCAAAACCCCCAGCGACACCAGATCCGTCAACCGGGCACCAGCCGCCACACCATCACCCGCCACAGCCCAAGATCACACCACAAGATCAACTTAAGCTAAGCGGCATTGGCTCATACATCCAAAAAATAGCGGCTGGTCTCATCACCAAAGAGACTCTGGTGTACCAGCAGCCACAAGCTCTAGCTGTGCAGGTGTGCGGGCTTGCCGGTCAGCTGTTCGACGTCGACAGTCGCGGCGCGGAGCAGGCGATGGGCAAGTTCGAACAGCGCTCGGGCCGCGGCGAGTTCGGCACCGACCTCCGCAACGTTGACGTCCTCGGGGCTCCGCTTAGCCAACCCGGTGCCCCGCAGATCGGTCGCGTCCCGAGTGTGCAAGTGCGCTTGGGCGTGAGTGCGGTCTTCTTCCTCGGTGAGGTAGATGTCGACCGACCAGTGCTCTGTCATGGGCATCGCGAAACTCCTCGTCATTAGGTCTGGATCTGCCAACTCTCGGGATGACCGGGCGCACATGGGTGATCATCTTGCGCGCGAACTCCCGGCCTTCGGAGCACAGCTGCCGCTCGATTTCCTCGAGAAGGCGCCGTTCGTAGGGTCTCAGCACCGGAACCTCCCGAGATGCACCGAGCCTACGAGGAAAATGATCGCGAGCCGAGGAGGGGACAACTAGAGCCCATCGGCCCCACCCCCACGACGTCCGAGGGCACTCATCCGGTAGTTTCTGCCGCCCACGTGATCGCATCACCGACCTCGTCGTATCCGAAACTGTTCACTTCGGCCTGTACGAAGTGTTTGGCAAGATGCGGTACCAGACTCGCCAGTTTGCTGTCCGCCGACAGCGCCACGCGCTTGACCTTGCGATGGTGGTCGCGCACGAATCGCACGTGCCGGAGCATGCTCGAGACGTTCTCCCAGCCGGGAAACTCGCGAGCATGGACTACCAGGCCACGCAGATCACCGTGCTCGTTCAGCCACGCATCCGCTGTCCGCGCCAGGGCGTCGAAGTCCTGCACCCGCAAAGGTTCTTTGACCTCGACCACGAGGACTCCCGACTCAAAAACGAGCCGGTGCGACACGCCGGGGCCTTCGGGCAAGGAGCTCAACCAGTCGATCGCCGCATCCCGTTCGCCGTTGCCGAAGACCCGCACCGGGCAGGGAAGCAGGAACCTCACAAGCCGGCTCGACTCCCGGATCCACCATGTGTCGCTGACGACCGCACAGCCGTCGAACAGCTGAATCGCCCCGAACCCGAGCTTGGTGTCCTCCCAAGCCGCCCCCGGTGTGAAACCATGGAATTCCGCCCCGAACTGGTAGAGGAGTCGAATGCGCCGGTTCTCCCTCCGCGCCGACTCGACGAGCGGCTCAAAGACGCCTTCGTAGTCCTCTTTCGACACCGTGCCAATGGCTTTGACAGCGTCGATCCCGTCCGGTGCGTCCGTCAGCAACTCAAGCATCTCGGTCTCCCTTAATCGAATCCACACTGTCGCGAGTCGCTTTCCCGGGTTCCGTCCAGGTACGGGTTCGCCTGAGGACAACGTCCGTGACCCGGTCGGCGGAGTCATTCACAGCGAGCTGGTCAGCGTGGTGCGGGCACGGCTGCGGACGGCATGGGTTGCCACCGATCGGCCAGTTGCTTCTCCAGCTGCGCCATGGTGGTGTACTCCAAATCCTCCAGCGGGAGCCGGTGCGGCTCGAACGGTCCATGTCGCCGCAGGTAATCCATCACCTCGTTGGTCTGCGCCCGGGCCCGGTCGAACGACGGGTCGTCGAAGAGGTCCCGCGGCCCGATCAGTTTGCCCTCGTGGACCTGGAAACCCAGAGCCACCACCCGCGGCGGACCGTCGAACCGAGCGGGGTGAGCGTCGTCGACGCTGACCGGCATCATCGGCGCGTGGTGCGACCCGCGCATGCACCCACCCGCGGTGTAGGCGAATGCAAACGGCTCCAGTACCTCGCCGAGGGCAGGCAGCCCGGACTGGCAACGTACGATCATCACCGGGTCGTCCTTACCGACGTACTTGCCGGCGATCAGCGACAACCGCTGCGTCGAGGTCGCCACCGCCTGCTCGCTCAGGGTCTTGGACTCCACCGAGTGGATCACATACCGAGCCGGTGCACCGATGAACATCAGCATCTCGTAGAGCTCGCGTGGGCAGTCGAACCAGATCCGCTTCTCCTCATACAGATCGTAGACCTCGAACCGGAACCCGGCGTGCATCTTCGCATCGATCACCAGGCCCGCGGTGTTGAACGGATCCGCAAACGCCTTGTACAAAGGCAGGTTCCACGCTCCGGGCTCGGTCTTGTCAGCCAGGAAGCACACCACCGGCTCGCTCGGCCGCTCGGTGAACTCCAGCTCCGCATAGCCCGGACCCATCCCCCGCAGGTTCCCGCTGAACGCATCCGAGAGCAGGTCCTGCCCCGCACCGTAGAGACCGAGCCGCTTGGCGATCTCCGTGGTCCGCAAGAACACATCCCAAGCAAAGGAATGGACTTCCTCAGCATCGGCACCGCGCTCGTGCGTCATAATCAACGACAGGTCATCCCCGCAGCTGGCGACCTTCCCGTCCAGAAGCAGCCGATCGCCCACCGCGCTGCTCAGCGCGTCCCGCGCGGCACTCATCATCTCCGGGTGCACGGCCGAATGACCGACGAAACCGCCGGTATCGGCTTTGATGATGCTCAACGTAACCATCCCTACCTCCAGCCCGAGAATCCGTGACCAACCTCCGCCGCGCCGACGGACGGCCGCAAGGGCCGACCGGCCTCATATCACGGCTCTCGCCCGGGTACCCATGAGGCGGCACCTAGTCCCGGGTTGGGAGCTGGTCATGACGGCAGACGGGGCCGTAGTCGTGGGTGTGGACGGCTCTTCGCACTCCACCACCGCGGTGACGTGGGTAGCCGCGAGGCCGATCTCCGGCATTCACCTCAGCTCCATCTCGTGATGGTCACCCGAGATCCACGGACCGATGACGAAGCTCGGGAAACCACATCCGCCATGGCGGACCGGCTGACCGCTGAGCACCCGCAACTGGAGATCTCGACCGAGGTCGTACCCGGACACCCGGCGGATGTGGTGGTCCGCCAGTCGGATAACCCGGTCGTGGCGAGGCTGGACAACTCTGCGTACAGCCCGCGCGGCCCTGCGTTTCGCATTCGACGCCGCAGCACACTACGAGACCGAGCTCGTCGCGATGCGGGTGTAACGGGATGTCGGATACGCCCCGAGCGTGCCCACACTCCTCTTCGAGACGGCTGATCTTCGGGGACAAGCTCAACGCGTCCTCGCGGAACAACTCGTCGGGTGGCCGCAGCAGTACCCCGGCGTGCCGGTTCAAGAGTTCGTGCAACGCGGGCATTCGGTGGCCGAACTCGCCGCCGCCGCTGATGCGCCGCGGTTGTTGGCCGTCGGGCACCGCGGCCGAAGAGAGTTCAACGGGTTGCTGGGGTCAGTAGCAGCAGAGGTGGTCCAGCAGGCGTCGTGCCCCGTGGCGGGTCGTCCGCGGTTAGAGCAGTTGAGGCCTGCGCAGAAGCGCTCAGAGCTCCTGTCGAGTCCACTTTGGCCCGACGATCTCCCACTCCCGGTGCCATGCTATGTGCTCCTGGGGAGAGCAGTCCCCTCCAGGCTGGGCGACGCGTCCGGGCGCGATCAGGGCATTCGTCATCGAAACCGGTTTCGACGGTGGAACGTTGTCGAGTGCCGCTCGCGGCGACGGGCAGGCCACACGCCCGCCCACGCCCCTCAGTTCGTATTACGGTAGTTCGCCAGGCCGTCCGACCGGGACCGCGCTGTGCGCCTCGGTGCCGGAGGGACGTTGGGTGCTTCGGGTGCGTGCATGTGGTCGTGTCGAGGGGCGAGGTGGATCTGGACGGCGTACACGACCCAGCCAAGCGCGGCCAGGCCGAGCCAGTTGATGGCCCGGTAGAGGAGGACGGTCGCCATGGCCGGGGCGGCCGGAATCCCGGATGCGATCAGCACGCCCAGCAAGCTTCCCTCGGCCAGGCCCGCTCCGCCGGGGAAGATCTGCAACGCAATGGCGCCCTGCACCGCCAGGTAGCCCAGCACGAGCATCGACCACGGCACCGGATGGTCGAGTGCCACGACGCTCAAGCACAGGCTGAGGTAGTCCAGGATCCAGCTCAGCGCCGCGAGTGCGACAACGGCCACCCACTGGGGCCCGCTGGGACGGAGCAGTCCGATCCGGTCCGACATGCGTCGCAGGGTCGCGTCGGGATCGGTCATCCAGGCGCGCCGGCACGTTCGGCAGCGGCCCGGAAGCCACCGTCCCAGCCAGGTCACGGCCAGCAGGCATCGGCGCAGAGCCGAGGGGCGAGTCACCACCGCCCAGCAGACCCATGCGGTGAGGCCGACGCCGCCCGAGAGCGCACCAGCGACGAGCGGCGGGATCTGCCCCGCTCCACCTGCACCGGCGATACCGAGCAGCATCAACAAAACCGTCGCAACGGCCCCGGACAGTACCACCGACCACGCGGCCAAAGCGACATCAACGTTGCGCTTGCGCAGCTGGCAGGTCGCATAGACGAACCCGGCGGCGTTGCCCACCGCCGGCAGGGTGGTCGACAGCGCGTTCTCCGCGAAATTGATTGTCTGGACGGTCCGCACCGGCAAACGCACGCCACCCGCGAGCAATAGCCGTCGGTGCAGCTCCCCGTAAGCCGCCATGGACCCGACACCCAGCAGGACCGCCGCACCGACCCATCCCCACCGGAGATGCTCGAGTTCCGCACCAAGGTGCCCCGCCTCGCTCCCCAGTACGGGCAGTTGCCACCCCAGGACCCCCAGTCCTCCCAGCACCACTACCCACTGCGCGATCGTGCGGACCCGCTGTCGCATCCTCGTTCCCCTGTACTCCGGCGACGCGGCGCACGGTTGGCCCCGGCCGGTTTCCACGCTGCTCGGGTCGACGTCCCACGATGAAGGGCGGAGCCAGCACCGCGTCAGGGTCCAACGGCCCCACACCATACGCTGTTCGCGGCGAGCCGCGGACGATTACCCAAATCCCCTATCTCCCCTGCTATTGAGTGGGAATTGTTGGAGCATCGCTGGAGGGCAAGCGGGGTGGATGACCATGTGCTTGCAGCACATCATCGAAGGCGCCTCGCGTCGACACTGAGATCTGTTCCCCGTGGCCTGCTACGACCGTGGTTGACATCGTCGTTGTGGGGTCGGGGGAGCCATCGCCGTGCAGGGCCTGTTCTTCTTCGGGCCGCGCCGGGCCTACGGTTCACTGCCCGCCCGAGGTCTCGCTAGGGCCGACTGGCCTTATGTCCCGAAGCTGGCGCGGGGTACCCAGGATGCGGGCAGCGGGAGGTTTGGCATGGAGTCGAGTGGGCGGGTTGTCGTCGGAATGGACGGCTCCGAATCATCGCTGACGGCCGTTCGGTGGGCTGCTGGAGAAGCCGATCTGCGGCCCACCAAGCGACTGCACGTCGTGATGGCCTCCGGTGACCCGATGTGGGACGACGAAGCATGGGAAGTCCTCGGGCCCGTGAATGACCAGATCGCAGGCGACCACCCGAGCCTTGAAGTCTCCTCGGACGTCGTGCCCGGCGACCCCGCGGACGTCCTGCTGCAGCTCTCCGACGGTGCCGTGCTGGTAGCGGTCGGTTCGCGCGGACGAAGCACCCTGGCCGCGACCTTGCTGGGCTCAGTCAGCGCCAAGGTGGCTACCCACGCGCGGTGCCCGGTCGTCGTGGTCCGAGAGCGCCGCTACAGGGGCCCGGTGGTAGTCGGGCTGGACAACTCCCCGCACAGCGGCTCCGCCCTGCGATACGCGTTCGACGCCGCGTCCCGGTATGAGTCCGAGCTCGTGGCAATGCACGTGTGGCAGGACATCGAGTACGCGCCGGTCGTGCCCCGCCTGGAATACGAGCTGGCCGACCTGCGCGACGAAGCGCTGCGCAGGGTGGCCGAGCAACTCGCCGGCTGTGCCGAGTCCTACCCGAACGTGCCTGTCCGCAAGGTCGCCCAGCGAGGACACCCGGTCGCCGAGCTCGCCGCCGCAGCCGAAGATGCCCGGCTGCTGGTCGTCGGACACCGCGGACGAGGCGGATTCACCGGGCTGCTGCTCGGGTCGGTGGCCGCCGGCGTGCTACAGCACGCCCCGTGCCCAGTAGCTGTCGTCCGCGGCGCGAGAGGTTGAGGGAGTGCCATGTCAACACCGGACCAGCCCGTCGTGGTGGGCATTGACGGATCGGACAGCTCAATCGCGGCTGCCGACTGGGCCGCTGCCGAAGCGGATCGCCGCCACGCACCATTGCACGTCGTCATCGGCAACGACGATCCGGCCCGCGCCGACTACGCCGAGAAGGCGGCGCAGAAGGCCGCAGCGGAATGCAGAGCCAATCGGCCGAATCTTGCGGTGACCGCCCAAGTCGCGACCGGCAATCCGGTCGAAGTGCTGTTGCACCAGAGCACGAAAGCACAGCTGGTGGTCCTCGGTGCGCGTGGGCATGGCGGTTTCACCGACGCCCTGCTGGGCGGGGTGAGCGTCGGCG
Source organism: Saccharopolyspora sp. NPDC000995 (assembly GCF_053599315.1). Taxonomy (NCBI): domain Bacteria; kingdom Bacillati; phylum Actinomycetota; class Actinomycetes; order Pseudonocardiales; family Pseudonocardiaceae; genus Saccharopolyspora; species Saccharopolyspora sp. NPDC000995. The sequence goes on along the minus strand of NZ_JBSFLZ010000198.1, from coordinate 722 downwards.
TGGCCACCCACGCGTCATGCCCAGTCATCATCGTGCGCAAGGGCATCCCCACCACCGTGGGCCCAGTGGTCGCCGGTGTGGATGATTCACCGTGCAGCCAGGAAGCGCTGCGGTTCGCTTTCGCCTCCGCAAACCGGCTGGGCACCGACCTGGTCGCGATGCAGGTGTGGCATGAAGAAGGCCTGCTCGCCGTGCCCTTGACGCCCGCCGACCGCGAAAAGGTGGAACGGGACATCAAACAGTCGCTGGGCAAGCAAACCGCGGCCCTGCGCGACGAATTCCCAAAGGTCAGTGTTCGCGAGCTGCCCCAGCGGGGGCATCCCGTAGCGGCCTTGACCGATGCGGCCCGCGACGCGCGCTTACTCGTTGTCGGGCACCGGGGCGGCGGCGGGTTCGACGGGCTTTTCCTGGGCTCGGTGGCTGCAGGCGTCTTGCACCACGCCCAGTGCCCGGTGGCTGTCGTGCGTGCCGCAGCAGGAGCGTCGTAAGCGGCAGCTTCCCACCCTGAAACAGGACAGGGGGCCGCCGGTAGCACTAGCACGTCACCCAGCGCGCAGGACCGCGACAGGGCAAGAGGCCCGGTTGACAACAGCATGACTCACCGAGCCGAGCAGGCTGCGACGGATGCGCCCCCTCCCATGGCTGCCCACGACCAGCAGGCTCGCGCCCCCTGCTTCTCTGAACAGCGCCTCGGCGGGCTTTTCCGGCGTCACCACCCGCCG
>NZ_JBSFLZ010000197.1:0-7331 GCF_053599315.1 Saccharopolyspora sp. NPDC000995 | reverse complement strand
ACCAACTCAGACAACAAAAACTCCGCCAACACAAGCGGTGTCGGATAATCGAACACCAACGTCGCAGGCAACCGGACCCCCGTCGCCGTGGCCAGGGCGTTGCGCAGTTCCACCGCGGTGAGGGAATCGAAGCCCAGATCCCCGAACGCCTGTCCGACATCGATCGATGTCGCGCTCGAATGCCCCAGCACCACGGCGATCTGCCCGCGCACCAGGTCGGCCATCGCCGGACCGCGAGCACTGGGATCGAGTCCCGCGAGCCGGTCGCGCAGGGTGGCGGACGCGGCGGCGCCCGTGGCCACCGAGCGCCGGGCGGGGTTGCCCACCAGCCCACGCAGGAGCGCCGGGACCTCGGCCGAGCTGCGCAGGCGACCGTCGAACCGCATCGCCACGACGACCGGCTCGTCGCCCCCGAGCGCCGCGTCGAACAGGGCCAGGCCCTGGTCGACCGACATCGCCGACATGCCGGCACGTTCCATCCGGCGGATGTCGGAGCTGGCGAGCCCGGCGTTCATGCCGCCAGAAATCCCCCACGCGCCCCAGATCAGGGACAGTCCGGGAAGCCCGAGCCCACGCCGGTACTGCACCAAGCCATCAAGGAAAGTGTTCGCCGCCGCATAGTTTCCCTGCCCGGCGGCGCCGAACATCCCGGCAACCGAAGAGAACACAGCGAAAGCCGCGAGGTCGAAATCCCGCGTCAGCTCGTGCAGGTGCCAAGCCCCATCAACCTTCGGGCGCAACACGGTATCCAGGCGCTCGGGTGTAAGAGCGTCGAGCACGCCGTCGTCGAGCACCCCAGCGGCGTGGATCACCGCGGTCAGCGGATGCTCAACCGGAACCGACCCGAGCACCTCAGCCAACGCGCCACGGTCGGCGACGTCGCAGGCCACCACCCGAACTTCAGCACCACGCGCGGCCAACTCCGCGACCAGCTCCGCCACGCCCTCGGCATCCGGACCTCGGCGGCTGAGCAACAGCAGGTTGCGCACTCCACACTCAGCCACCAGGTGCCGGGCCAGCGAAGCACCAAGACCACCGGTACCACCGGTGATCAGCACAGTCCCGTCACCGTCCCACGATCGCGCCGGGGAAACCGCCGGAACCCGCCCCAGCCGGCCAGCCCGCACCTCTCCATCCCGCACAACGACCTGCGGCTCACCGGCAGCCGCCGCACTCGGCAGGGCAGCCAGAGAGCCAGCGTCGGTGTCGGTGTCGATCAGCACGAAACGGTCCGGGTACTCGGTCTGCGCTGAACGGAGGAGACCCCACGCCGATGCGGCGACCACGTTGGTCACCTCGCCGAGCGCACCGCGCGTCACGAAGGCCGCGCGGACAGCGGCAAACCGGGAATCGGTGGCCCAAGTCCGCACCAGGTCCAGCACCCGCGTGGTCATCTCGCGCACCGCTGCGGGCGTGTCCGCCGAGCTGGATTCCAAGGGGATCAGCACCGTATCGGGCGTCGCCCCCGCGTCGAGCGCGCCACCCAGTTCGGCAAGATCCACATAGGACTCCGCGCCGGGCAGAACCAGCTCACCCAGAACCGCGACCGCCCCGACGGTACCCGCCGGCACAGGTGTCCATTCCAGCCGGAACAGGCGATCCCGTCCCGGCAGGACCAGTGTTTCGAGATCGGCCGGCCGCAGCACCAGTGATTCGATCGAGGCCACTGGCCGCCCGGTCTGGTCAGCGACGTCGATCGACGCGACGTCCGTGCCAGACCGGACCAGCCGCACGCGCAACGCCGATGCGCCCGTGGCGTACAGCGAGACTCCGCTCCAGGAGAACGGCAGCCGGCGCACGGGCTCGTCGAACCCGGCGAACACCGACGCCTGTACGACCGCGTCCAGCAGCGCCGGGTGCAGGCAGAATTCATCGGCGCCGGTTTCCTCGTTCACCGAGACCTCGGCAAAGACCTCGTCGCCGCGGCACCACACCGACTTGAGTCCTTGGAATGCCGGGCCATACACCACGCCCGAGTCGGCGAACCGCTCGTAGAACCCAGCAAGATCGACCCGATCCGCGCCCTCCGGCGGCCACGCGTCGAGTTCGGCGCCGGAGATGTGATCCCCAGGGGCGAGAATCCCGTCGGCGTGCCGGGTCCATTCGCCGTCAACCGCGTCGTCAGCGCAGGAGTAGACGCTCACCGCCCGACGGCCCGCCCCGTCCGGCCCGCCCACCGCGACCTGCACCGCGACAGAGGTGTGCTCGGGCAGCACCAGTGGTGCCGCCAGGGTGAGTTCTTCGACCCGGCCGCAGCCAGCTTCGTCACCGGCCCGGACGACCAGCTCGAGGAAACCCGTTCCCGGCAGCAGGACAGCGCCCGCGACCGCGTGGTCGGCCAGCCACGGATACAACGCGACCGAGAGCCTGCTGGTCAGCAGGAACCCGTCAGACTCCGGCAGCTCGACGGCCGCGCCCAGCAAGGGGTGTGCAACGGATCGCAAGCCCAGAGCGGACGCGGCCTTGGGCGCCGGCAACGCCTTCGGCCAATACCGTTCCCGCTGGAACGCGTAGGTGGGCAGGTCCACGCGCCGGCCGCCGGTCAGCACCGCGCTCCAGTCCAGTGGCACACCCGCTACGAATAGCTCACCCAACGCGGCCATGACAGCCGTCTCTTCGAGGCGATCGCCGCGCAGCACGGGAATCGCGGTGGCTTGAACGCTGTCCTGGATCATCGAGGACAGCACACCGTCCGGGCCGAGTTCCACGAAGGTCGTGGCGCCCTCCGCTTCCAGTGCCTTCACCCCGTCGGCGAAACGCACGGTCTCCCGGACGTGGCGCACCCAGTACTCCGGTGTGCTCCATTCGTCGGTCACCAGCCCGCCGGTCACCGTCGACGCTGCGGGGATCGACGGCTGCCCGAACCGCAGCCCCTCGACGACACGGCGAAATTCCTCGAGCATCGGGTCCATCAACGCCGAATGAAACGCATGACTCACCTTCAAGCGACGGACATGGAAACCGTCCACCTGCGACACGGCCGCCTCGGCGCCGGCGATCACCACCGACCGCGGGCCATTCACTGCGGCGAGCGAAACTCCCTCGGGTAACGGTGAAAGCTCTTCTTCGGAAGCCTGCACAGCCATCATCACGCCCCCCGGAGGAAGCGCCTGCATCAAGCGAGCACGCGCGGTCAGAAGAGCACAAGCGTCGTCGAGGGACAGCACACCGACGACATGCGCCGCCGCGATCTCGCCGATCGAATGTCCCGCGACGAAATCGGGGGCGATCCCCCATGACGCCAGCAACCGGAACAGAGCGACTTCAAGCGCGAACAACGCGGGCTGTGCGTATTCGGTCCGCGCCAGCAGCTCCTCGTCGTCAGGCACCGGAGTCCCCAGCAGCGCCGTGACTTCATCGAAGGCACGAGCGAACGCCGGGAACCGGACATACAGCGCACGCCCCATTCCCAGCCGCTGACTTCCCTGACCAGCGAACACAAACGCAGTCCGAGCCGATGCTCGGGAGAGCACGCCACCGCTCGACGAGCTGTCGGCCAGCGCGCGCAGCCCGGCCACGAGGTCATCGTGGTCACCGGCGACCGCCGCACGGCGCTCGAACACCGACCGCCCCGTGGCCAGCGAGAAGGCGATGTCGGCGGGCCGCGCTCCAGCGACAACGGATAACAGTCGCGCAGCCTGATCACGCACCGCCTGCGCGGACTTCCCCGACAGGACCCACGGCACAATCTCCGCGGCCGGCTCTACCGCGACGGCCTCGGCTCCTGGCGCCCGCTCGATGATCGCGTGCGCGTTGGTGCCGCTGATTCCGAATGAGGACACCGCGGCTCGGCGTGCGCGGCCTGTTTCCGGCCAAGGCTCGGCCGACGTCAGCAACCGAACAGCACCGCTCGTCCAGTCCACATGCGATGACGGTTCGTCCACATGCAGCGTCCGCGGTACCACGCCGTGGCGCATCGCCATGACCATCTTGATGACCCCAGCCAGCCCGGCCGCGGCCTGGGTGTGCCCGAGGTTCGACTTGACCGACCCGAGCAGCAACGGTCGCTCGACCGGGCGGTCCCGCCCGTAGGTGGCAAGCAGCGCCTGCGCCTCGATCGGGTCGCCGAGGGTCGTTCCAGTGCCGTGCGCTTCGAGCACATCGATGTCGGCGGGAAGCAGCGCGGAAGCCGCCAACGCCTGCCGGATGACTCGCTGCTGCGAAGGTCCGTTGGGCGCGGTGAGCCCGTTGGACGCACCATCGGAATTCACCGCGGTCCCGCGGACCACGGCGAGCACGTCGTGCCCGAGACGCCGGGCGTCGGACAACCGCTCGACCATGAGCATGCCAACGCCCTCGGACGGTCCGAATCCGTCGGCGGCCGCAGAGAACGCCTTGCAGCGGCCGTCCGGGGAAAGCCCGCCTTGACGGCTGAACTCCACGAAGCTGTCAGGTGTGGCCAGCACCGTCACCCCGCCGACCAGTGCGAACGAGCACTCGCCGGCCCGCAGCGCCTGGCCCGCGAGGTGCAGGGCGACCAGCGAAGACGAACACGCCGTGTCCACCGTGACAGCCGGTCCCTCGAGACCGAAGGTGTAGGCCAGCCGTCCGGACATCACGCTGGAGTAGCTTCCTATGCCGATGTGCCCGGCGAGCCGCTCCGCGGCGCGGGTCTGGTTCAGCGATTCGGCGTAGCCCGTCTGGAAGGCGCCGACGAACACCCCGCCAGTGCTCCCCTTGACCGTCGCGGGGTCGATGCCGGCACGCTCGAACACCTCCCACGACGTCTCCAGCAGCAGCCGCTGCTGCGGGTCCATGGCGAGCGCCTCCCGCGGGGAGATCCCGAAGAAGGCGGGATCGAAGTCCGCTGCGTCGTGCAGGAAACTGCCCGCGCGCGGGCAGCTCACGCCGTGCCCACCCTGGTCGATGTCGAGCAGGGTCGTGAGGTCCCAACCACGGTCATCCGGGAGCACGGAGACGACGTCGCGGCCGTCGGAGACCAGCTGCCACAGTGCCTCCGGCGAGGTCACTCCGCCGGGGAAACGACAGGCCATGGCCACGATCGCGATCGGTTCGTTCGCCGCGGCTGAGAGCTTTTGGTTCTGCGAGCGCAGCCAGTCGGTTTCCTTGATGCAAGCCCGCAATGCCTTGAGGAGCCTGTCGTCAGAGCTGGTCATCGCGGTCCCGTGTCTCCTTGATCGCGCCGCCGAATTCCGCGGTGTCCGCTTCGAAGCCCCCGCCGAAGCCAGCCCCGTCCGCGCGGTCGAGCACCATGGTGATCAGAGCGTCGGCGTCCATCTCGTCGACCGAGACCGGCCGGCTGGCCGACTCGGCGGCCGTCGGTTCGTCCCTCTCCCCGACGAGTTCGAGCAGCCGGTCCAGCAGCCCGGTGTCCCGCAGCCTGCTGAGCGGAATGCTTTGGAGCATGCGACGCACTCGGGCGTCGCCGGGGCTGTCGTCAGCAGGGACCTCGGGGCCCAGCTCGTCGAGCAAGCGGTCGGCGAGCGCGGCCGGGGTCGGGTAGTCGAAGATCAGCGTCGGGGGAAGCCGCAGGCCGGTCGAGGTGTTGAGGCGGTTGCGCAGCTCCACCGCGGTCAGCGAGTCGAAGCCCAGTTCGGTGAACGCCTGCTCCACGCCAACCACTCCGCCGTCGGCGTGTCCCAGCACGACGGCGGCCTGACCGCGTACCACGTCGAGCACCGCCGCGCGGCGCGACGCGGCGTCGAGCACCGCCAGTTGATCACTTAGTGTCTCCGGACCCGGTCGGTCGGCTGTCGCGGCCGACCGCCGGACCGCGGGCCGGATGAGCCCCGTGAAGACCGGCGGGATTTCCGGCTGGCTCCGGAGCGCGCGGAAATCCAGTGGGGTCGCGACCACCGCGGCATCGGCGAGGCCGGTGGCCGTGTCGAACAGCGCCAAGCCCTGCTCGGTGGACATCGGCGGCATCCCGGAACGCGCCATCCGACGAAGATCCGCCTCACCAAGATGCCCAGTCATCCCGCTGCGCTGATCCCACAAACCCCACGCGAGTGCCTGACCCGGCAACCCGAGACTCTGACGATACTCGGCCAGCGCGTCCAAAAACGTGTTCGCCGCCGCGTAATTACCCTGCCCTGCACCACCAAACACCCCAGCAACCGAGGAAAACATCACGAACGCGGCGAGATCGCAATCGCGGGTCAGCTCATGCAGATTCCACGCCGCATCCACCTTTGGCCGTAACACGACATCCAGCCGTTCCGGAGTCAACGACTCGATCACACCATCATCGAGCACCCCAGCGGCATGAATCACCGCCGCCAACGGATGCTCAACCGGAACCGACGCGAGCGCACCAGCCAACGCGTCAAGATCGGCGACATCACAGGCAACAACGCGCACCTGCGCGCCATACGTGGCCAACTCCGCGACCAACTCGGCCCCGCCACCGCGGCGACTGAGCAACAACAAACTCCGCACCCCATGCTCAACCACCAGATGACGAGCCAGCAGAGCACCCACACCACCTGTGCCACCGGTAATCAACACCGTGCCACGCCCGCCGGCATCCAACCGCCACGGAACATCCACCGGAGGCACCAGCCCGCCACCGGCCGGCACCCGCGCCAACCGAGCCGCGAACACCCCACCACCACGAACCACGGCCTGCGGCTCGCCAGAGCCCACGGCCACCGCGATCGCCCCAGCAGAAACGGCGCCCCCATCGACATCGACAAGCGCGAACCTGCCCGGATGCTCCACCTGCGCCGAACGCACCAATCCCCACACCGCGGAAGCAGCAAGATCCGACACACCGCGAACAGCACCAGCAGTCACAAACACCGCTCGCACCCCGGCGAACCGGGAGTCGGACAACCAGTCCTGGACAACGCCGATGACGTCGGCGGTCAACGCGCGCACCGCATCGGGCACCGCCACCGCACCTGCTGCGACCGGGAAGAGGACGGCCTCCGGCGTCGGCATGCCGCTTTCGACCGCGCGACCCAGCTCCTTGAGACCGGCGAAGGAATCGAACCCCGCCAGCTCGCCGCCCACCACGAGCACCGATGTCGCTGGGTCTGCACTCACCGGCACCCAGTCCACATGGAAAAGCCCATCGGCCCCAGCCGACGAGAGCGCACCGACATCTACTGGACGGGTTGTCAACGAGCCCACCGAACCCACCGGATGGCCGGTCCGGTCGAACAGCCGCAGGGACACGGTGTCCACTTCGGTCCGTCGTAGTCGGACCCGCAGGTGTGTAGCACCGGTGGCGTGCAGTGCGACCTCGCGCCAGGAGAAGGGGAGACGGCCACTGTCGTCTCCGTTGATCCACGCGGTGTGCAGGGCTGCGTCGAGGAGTGCTGGGTGCAGGCCGAATCCGTGTGGGTCGATGCCGGCGGGTAGCGCGG
>NZ_JBSFLZ010000196.1:0-7401 GCF_053599315.1 Saccharopolyspora sp. NPDC000995 | reverse complement strand
ATCCGCATATCGCACACCCGTACCTTGCCCAGAAATCCACAATAGACCAAGACGACACGCCGAACCCTGAAGCCACAAAGTCAGTAGTTCCGCCGCGTCGGGGTCTATAAAGGACCCGGTTCGTGCCTTGCAGCATGCGCTCTACCGGTCGGCCAAGGCCGATCCGGGCCGACGGTTTCATGCGCTGCGGGACAAGGTCTATCGCAGAGACGTCTTGTGGCGGGCGTGGATCGCGGTGCGCCGCAACAATGGTGCACCGGGCATCGACAAGACCACGTTGGCCGACGTCGAGAAGTACGGCGTTGACCGGCTGCTCGATGAACTCGCGGCGGAGGTGCGGGATAAGCAGTACCGTCCGCTTCCGGCCCGGCAGGTGTTGATTCCGAAGCCTGGAAGCAGCGAGCGTCGACCGTTGGCCATCGCGGCGGTTCGGGACCGTATCGTGCAGGCCGCTGTGAAGATCGTGCTTGAGCCGGTCTTCGAAGCGGATATGCTGCCGTGCTCGTTCGGGTTCCGTCCGAGGCGGTCGGCCCACGATGCCCTGCAAGTCTTGATTGATGAGTCGTGGCAGGGCAAACGGTGGGTGGTCGAGACGGACATCGCCGATTGTTTTTCGGCGATTCCCCATGAGAAGTTGATGCAAGCGGTCGAGGAACGTGTCAGTGATCAGGGAGTGCTGAAGCTGCTGCGCGCGATGCTGCGTACGGGAGTGATGCACGAGGGGACGGTGCGTCGTGAGGCGTCCGGAACTCCGCAGGGCGGCCCGGTTTCGCCGTTGTTATGCAACGTGTACCTGCATCGGCTGGATCGTGCATGGGACACCGCAGAGCACGGCGTGCTGGTGCGCTACTGCGACGACCTGGTCGTGATGTGCCAGTCACGGGAACAAGCGGAAGCCGCATTGGCGCGGTTGACTGTCTTGTTGGGTGAGCTTGGGTTGGAACTCAAGCCAGCCAAGACCCGCATCGTGCACCTGGTTGAGGGAGGACAGGGGCTGGACTTCCTGGGCTTCCATAATCGGCTGGTGCGCGGGCGGACTCCCCGGTCGGCGCACCTGGCGTTCCTCGCTCGCTGGCCCGCACGCCAGGCCGTCCAACACGCGCGGGATCGAATCCGGTCGATTACGGCCCGATCTCGACTGTTGGTGCCGGTTGAGCAGATCGTGGATGAACTGAACGTGTTCCTCCGCGGTTGGTCGCAGTATTTCCGCTACGGGAATTCTGCCCTGGTGCTTGGCCAGATCAGGAACTATGCCCTGACCAGGCTCGCGCTGTGGTTGTCCAAACGGGGCAAACGCCGCCGAGCGTGGGGATGGGGGATGGTCCAGGTGTTGCGATCTCCGAACAACCTGGGGCTGATCAGCCTTGATGGAATCGTCGTCCCACCCAGGCCCTTCCGGGCCTGGAACTCCATGACCCAACACAGCCGATTCAGCCGGTGAACATCTCCGGCGAGCAGGTAGTACTGGACGATGCCCCGGTACTGGGCTCCGAACTGACCGACGATGGTGTAGTCGGCTTCGCTTGCCAGGTGGGTCTGGCACGAGGGTTTGCCGCGTGCCATGAACGGGGCACTTTTGGCTTTGATCACCGTCTTGGGGACCTGCAACCGGATTGCGCCGTTGAGTGAGCGGCGGTTACGTCCGTCGCTGCGTGTCGTTCGGTGCTTTCCGGTGGAGACGGAGACCTCGTAGCCGAGAAACCGTGCCCGCTGGGTGCGGGCATGGGTGATCAGTGTTTTCTCCGGTGACAACTCCAGTGCGAGATCGTCGCGCAGGAACGTGGTCAGCCGTTGTTTGATCTGCTCGGCTTCGGCCTTGGGACCGACGAATCCGATCAGGGTGTCGTCGGCGTATCTGCAATAGCGCAGTCTCCGGTAGCCGGGATCGTTCGGGTCCTGGCTGGGGAGGCTGTGCAGTTGCCGGTACAACGACCGCACCTCGGTGCGGTCGCCCCGTCGGCGGGCACGCATGATCGCGAGTTCCACCGCGCGGTACTGCGGGTTTCTCGTCCGCAGGCGGCCCCGGTTGTGTTCCGGGACCAGAACTTTCTCGACGAACTCGTCCAGTTTATGCAGGTAGATGTTGGACAGGACCGGGGATGCAATCCCGCCCTGCGGCACGCCGCTGAGGGTGGCGTTCCAGGTCCAGTCCTCCAGGTATCCGGCCGCGAGCATGTTACGCAGCAGCCGCAGGAACCGGTTGTCGTGGATCTTCTCGCCGAGGATCGAGAGCATGACCTGATGGTCGAAACTCCCGAAGCAGTCGGCGATGTCACCCTCGATGAACCAGGTCGTCCCGGTCCACGCGGTGGCCACATGCCGCAACGCGGTATGGCAGCCCCGGCCGGGACGGAACCCGTGGGAGCGGTCGGAAAACGTGCTGCCGGTGGCTCGTCGTCGAGGAGCAGCCGTTGCCGGAGGTGACCACGGAGGTGTTGTTGCGGTTCTTGCGTGCCTGCCGGGAGGCCAAGGTTCCGGGCAGGCCGGGGCCGAACGTGGTCACGTTGTCGGGTCGTCGGATGGACCAGTACGCCCCGACGGCGATCAATCGGCGGTTGGCGGCGATCCGGGTTTGTTCGCGTTTGCTGCGATGCGGGATCCGGAGGTGAAAAACCCAGTACCGAAGGGAAAGGGGGCCCGCTGGCGGGTGCCGGGTGAGCGCAGCGGGATACTCGCGCACACCGTCCGTCGGCCGAAGAACCGCTCGTCGCTTCAGCTTCGGGAGCCTCGTCGTCTGCCCACGGCGCTGTCGCGGTCACCTGCTCCTTGCGGGAGTGAGGTAGATCTGAGTCGTGGTCAACTGGGCATGTCCGAGGACGAATTGGACATCGGTGAGCGGCAAAGCTGGGTCCTCGGCCATCCGGAAGGCGGCGGTGTGCCGCAGCGAGTGCAGCGTCGCCGTGCTTCCCGCGGCCTCGCCAGCCCGCTCGAACATTCGGTGCGCCGCGTGATACGTGAGCGGCCGCACCGGTCGGCGCAGTGTCCACCACAGCGGCTGCCGCCGTCCCTTGGGGATCAGCCCCTCCATCTCCACCTGGTAAAGCCGCAACCACACGAAGGCGTCCGTGGAGGCCGGCAACTCCTGCAACTCACGGGTTCCCTTGCGCACCAAGGTGATCGGCTGGCGGCCGGGGTCGGCACCCGCCAGCGTGGCCGACAGCAGTTCTGATGCCCGGGCACCAGTCGAGACGTAAAAGGCGACCAGTGCACGATCACGATGGGAGGGCAGCTTTGCGAAGATCTCGTTGAATTCCTCATCCGGGACGCTGCGCGGAACCCGGGACGGCACCGTCGGTCGATACAACCCGCTTCGCTCGTTGCGAAACGGCTCGATCGGATTGTGATGAGCGTGCGCTCTGCCGCTCCGTCGCGCCCGATCCAGCGGAAACGGGTTGATGATCGGCCCAGTGCCCGCACTGATGTGGAATTCGTAGAAGCAGCGCAGCACCGTCTCGCAGTGCGCGCGCACCGACGGCGCGTAAGCCTCCACTGTGGACCGGGGCTTGGCTGTCTTGTTCTGGTTGCGCCAGTGCGGCCGCGGCGGCTTGCCGGCCACCAGCATCCAGCGGCAGAAGTCCCGCGCTTCCACTCAAGTCGCCCGGCTCCACTGGATGTCAACTGCCCACAAGAATCTGAACCAACGCAACAGATCCAGCCCGTAGGAGCGCAACGTCGCCGTCGACCGGCTCGCCGCCTGCAAGTCCCGGAAGTACTCGGTGGCCGCTTTCACCACGGCCCCGTCACCGTCGACGAGCCGGTACGGATCACAGGCGTCGCCGGTCTCGACGAGCTGGCCCACCTGGGGCACGACCATGGCCGCCAGATCCCGTGACGGCTCCTCCACCTGATCCATAGGTGGAATAACTACCAGACTCTCGAAATGGCCCCTGACCTGGGGTTATCTCGGTAGTTAGTTCAGTCAACGGGTAGCAATCGCTCGGCGTCGGTCTTGGACGGCGCGATCTGCAGCAGCGGCACGATCTCACCGGTTGTGGGCAGCCGGTATTGGATCAGGCTGTGGTGGGTGATCTCCATCAGCTCCTCGATCCGGACTCCGTTCAGGCGCAGCACGTTCACGGCGGCCCATACCCAGAACGCGTAGTTCTCCTCGCGTCGCAGGTCGCGTCGGCACCCGGTGGAGTCGGCCACCAAAAGTTTCCCCGACCAGGCGCCCAGGCGGGAGAGTTGATGCCCGTCGGCGGTGAAGCTTTGTCCCGGTTCAACGGCCTGTGTCGCGGCCAGCAGTTCCGCAGTAGCGAGTCGCCGCCGTTGGACCGTGGCGACCAACACCGGCAGGACCGGCAGGCGTTCGCGGGTGCGGGCGTCCATGCGCGCTTTGCGATGGCGCTTGAATTTCCGATGCTCTACCTCGCGTCCGACCGGACACGGCGCGACCCATGGCGCCCAGCGAGCGGGGTCCTCCAGCGCCCACTGCGACAGGTCGAGATAGAACGATCGGACCTTGACCAGGCATTCGAGGTAGGAGATCCGGGGAATCGCCTCGCCTGCCTCGGTGCCCGAGCCGGGAGACTGCTTGTTCAGGAGTCGGTCGCGCCATGCGGCGGCGACCTCCGGCGCGAGGCGCAACGAGTCAATGCCCGGATGGTGAACTTCGAGGTCTTTCCAGAATCGCCGGGCTAGGTAGTAGGAGAGGTCTTTTAGGCTGTTGTAGTCCAGGCTGGGCTGGCGCTCGCGTAGGTAGGAGACGAGCAGGTCCCGGATCGGGCGGCAGGTAAGCCCGTAGCGGTCAACCAGTTGCTCGGGCGTGAGCTGGATGCCGGCGCGGAGTTGCCGGAATCGCAGTGGAGCCTGCTCGCCGAGGAACCCGAGGTCGCGAAGGGTCTGGTAGAACGCCGGAACGTCGCGTGGCCAGGCGGCCAGTATCGCGGTCTCGGTGTCCACCAGTTCCAGCACATCGCCGACGGTGATGTCGGCTAGGGTTCCGCCCTTGGCCGCGTGCCGCCGCCTGCAGGGTCTGCTCGGCGTTCTTCGCGGTGTTCGGCTACGACGCCTTGAGCACCGCCGCCGAGGAGTCCACCGACGCGCAGAAGCACATGCCGAAGGCAATCATGTACTCGCTGTCGATCTCGATGGTGCTTTACGTGTTGGCTTGCCTGGTGCTGACCGGTATGCAGAACTACACCAAGATCAACCCGAAAAGCGGGTTCTCGACGGCGTTCGCCTCGGTTGGCCTGCCCGGTCTTGCCAGCGTGATCGCGGTCGGCGCGATCGTGGGCATCCTGACGGTGATGTTCACCTTCATGCTCGGCGTGACCCGGGTGTGGTTCGCCATGAGCCGTGACGGTTTGCTTCCGCGGTGGTTCGCCAAGACACATCCAGTGCACAAGGTGCCCACACGCGTGACGTGGATCGTCGGCAGCGCAGCCGCTGTGATCGCCGGGTTGATGCCTATCGGTGAGGCAGCCGAGCTGACCAATATCGGCATTCTGCTCGCGTTCGTCGTCGTGTCCGCCGCTGTGATCGTGCTGCGCTATCAGCGCCCGGACCTGGAGCGCGCGTTCCGCTGTCCGGGCGTGCCGGTCGTGCCGTTGATCGGCATCGGCTTCTCGATCTGGCTGATCACCTTCTTCAGCCCTTTGACCTGGATTCGCTTCGGCGTGTGGTTCCTCGTCGGCCTGATGATCTACTTCGCCTACAGCCGACGGCACTCGCTGCTCAACGCCGCACGCGCCTCCGGGGTCGAGGACTGACAAGCGCCTGCACACGCGATTCCACGCCTTGGTCGGTGGAACCCGTTAGTCCCCGTTCGCCGTGGTGTGCAGAGGTGGCTTGCGCAGCGACCGAGAGCACGGCGATGTCACGGCGGTCGGCGGCAGCCGGCTCGGCGGGGGTCGCGCGCGCCCACTGCCACGGCTTGCCTGGACGGCCTCGACAGCCGAGGCAGGCCACTGCGACACTGCTGAACACGGGCTCGCAACCAGCGAGGAAGTAGCGGAGCATAACGTTGAGTCGGCACACTGTGACGTCGGCGTCGCGGTTAACCACAGGGAAGGGCAACCTGCCTGTCGACGTCACTACTTTCGTAGGCCGTCGGCGTGAACTCACCGAGGTCAAACGTTTACTGTCCTCCGCCCGGTTGGTGACGCTCACCGGGGTGGGCGGCATGGGCAAGACGAGATTGGCTCTCCACGTCGCCGCGAACGTACGGCGCGCGTTTCCAGACGGGGCGTGGGTGGTCGAACTGGGCGCCCTCCGAGACTCGGGCCTCGTGGCCGAGACGGTCGCCGCAACACTCGGCGTTCAGGACCTTTCAGAACGAGGATTGATCAACCATTTGTCGGACTATGTCCGAGACAAGCACTTGTTGGTGGTACTCGACAATTGCGAACACGTGCTCGACAGCTGTGCAACCCTCGCTGACTGTCTGCTGCGGGTGGCTCCCCGCCTTACGATCCTCGCGACGAGCCGTGAAGCGCTCGCCGTCACGGGCGAGGCACTCTACCCCGTCCTGCCGATGTCAGTACCCGACCCGGAACGTCCGCTTCCTCTCACTCAAGCCCTCACCCAGTACGAAGCGGTCACCCTGTTCACGGAACGGGCGGCGGCCATCCGACCAGGATTTACGATCACCGACGACAACGCAGCCGCCGTTGTGCGGCTGTGCCAGCGACTCGACGGGATGCCGCTGGCGATCGAACTGGCCGCCGCACGGCTGCAGGCACTGTCGGTGGAGCAGATCGTCCAACGGCTCGACGACCGCTACCGACTACTCTCCGCCGGTAGGCGGACGGTACTGCCGCAGCAACAGACCCTCCGCGCCCTGATCGACTGGAGCTACCAACTGTGCAGCACTACCGAACGCGTCGTGTGGGCTCGACTGTCCGTCTTCGCCGGCTCTTTCGATCTCACCGCGGCCGAAAGCGTGTGTGCCGGTGACGGCATCGACCGAGAAAGCATCGCCGACCTGGTGGCGGGACTGGTCGCCAAATCGGTACTCCTCCTGGAAGGCGGGTCGGCACAGCCGCGATATCGGCTTCTGGAGACCATCCGCCAGTACGGTGCCGAACAGCTCGCCTCGCTCAACGACAGCGCTACACCTCGTCGACACCGCGACTACTACGTACACCTCGTCACCGAAGCCGAGCGAAAGCTGTTCACACCCCACCAAGCACAGCTGCTGGCACAGCTCCGGCACGAACACCCAAACATCAGGGCTGCACTGGAGTTCTGCGCCACCGCGCCAGGGCATGCCCAGGTCGGCCTCGGCGCGGCGACGGCCCTCTGGCAATACTGGGCCGCCTCAGGCTCGGTGAGCGAAGGACGACGCTGGCTGTCGCCTGCCAGGCTGAAGGGACCACCGGTTTGCCATGAGCATGGGACCGGGTTGCGTCCGGTCGCGGGCCGTGTGCTGATGGTGTCCGACGACCGGGCTGTTGGTCA
>NZ_JBSFLZ010000195.1:0-7624 GCF_053599315.1 Saccharopolyspora sp. NPDC000995 | reverse complement strand
GGTGGGCCGCGCCGACGACCTCGCACTCCTTGCGGAATCCGCCCCGCGCGCCGACATCGTCGGAAGCCTTGCGCAGCAGCTCCAACTCGTTGACCGGCAAGGTTTCGGCGCCGATCATCGCGTGCAGCTCGTCGCGGGCGCGACGCATGAAGTAGAACCCGACGGCGGCCGCGAGCAGCAGCACGACCCCGATGGTGATCACAGCCATCGCCCCTCCCCAGATCACTCCCCCCGACCCTAGTTCCGCTCGCCCGGCTCGGGCATCGATTTCGGGAGAAACAGCAACACTCGCCACAACTGCACCCGGGGTGCACGATCCGCGGGCTACAGCGATTTCGCGCGAAGGCTCCGCAGTCCTTGGCCGACCCGTGCGCGGGATCTGAACGCGTTTCCGAAACACGCCACGCGCGGGACCTGATGCGGAACCGTGGGCATACTCGATCGATCCACTTGGACCGCTGGGTGCGCGGGAGTGGGGCGCTCCCAACTACTCGGAAGGAGCCGACATGGCCCCGAGACGACTGCTCGCGGCCGGTGCCGCGCTCGCACTGCTGGCCTCCGCGCCGCTGTTCGAAGCCGGTGCGACGCCCCGCGCCGAGGTGTTCTTCGACGACTTCTCCGGGTCGGAGCTCGACCGTTCCAAGTGGACGGTCGAGGTCACCGGCGAGAACTTCGGCACCGTCAACCAGGAACAGCAGGCATACGTCGATTCGCCCGAGACCATCTACCTCGATCAGGACCCGTCGACTGGGGCGAGCAACGGTGCGCTGGCTCTGCACCCTCGGTTCGAGCCCGGCCACCAGGCGCCGGACGGCCAGACCTACGACTTCATCTCCGGCCGGATCAAGACCCAGGACAAGGTCGAGTTCACCTACGGCAGGTACTCGGCGCGACTCAAGCTCCCTGAGAACGCCACCGCATCCGGACTGTGGCCCGCGTGGTGGTCGCTGGGCGCGAACATCGACGCCGGCAAGCCTTGGCCGGAGTGCGGCGAGATCGACGTGATGGAACACGTCGGCGAGCCGTGGACGAGCTCGGCGCTGCACGGCCCGGAGTACCACGGCGACACCCCGTTCACCAAGCGCCAGAACTTCAAGAGCAAGGACCCCGCGGACTGGCACGTGTACGAAGTGGACTGGACTCCAAACGGGTTGACCTTCTTCGTGGACGACACCGAGACGTACCGGGTCACCAAGCAGGAGATCCAGTCCAAGGGCTGGACATGGGCCTACGACGACTCGCAGTTCCTGATCCTGAACTTCGCGCTCGGCGGCGGGTACCCGAACGGCATCAACGGCGTGACCCAACCGTACTTCGGCCTACCGCAGTCCACGGTGGACAAGGTCGCCGCAGGCGACGTCCGCTACCTCGTCGACTGGGTCCGCGTCGAGCATTGACCGCGTGATTCCGCGAAGCGGTGAGCTCTGGTGCCCTGCCCTGAAATCTCCGGTAGGGCGTCTGGATGTGCAGCAGTTCGGGCGGCGAAACACGCTGGCGCCCCGGACGCTCCGGCACCGGCCGGCTCCGCCATCGGCGCTTCGACCCGCTCCGGTGATGCGCGAAGGACACCTTCGACCGGCCATGCCGGTTGACCACTCCGGCCGAAGGTGCCCTTTACTCAAGGGACCTAGGGGGTCACTCCCACTCGATGGTGCCCGGAGGCTTGGAGGTGACGTCCAGGGTTACCCGGTTGACGTCGGCGACCTCGTTGGTGATCCGGGTGGAGATCCGCTCCAGCACGTCGTAGGGCAGCCGGGTCCAGTCCGCGGTCATCGCGTCCTCGCTGGACACCGGGCGCAGCACCACCGGGTGCCCGTAGGTGCGGCCGTCGCCCTGGACGCCCACTGACCGGACGTCGGCCAGCAGCACCACCGGGCACTGCCAGATGTCGCGGTCCAGGCCCGCGGCGGTCAGCTCCTCGCGGGCGATCGAATCCGCCGCGCGCAGCGTCGCGAGCCGCTCCGCGGTCACCTCGCCGATGATCCGGATGCCCAGGCCCGGCCCGGGGAACGGCTGCCGGTGCACGATCGTCTCCGGCAGGCCCAGCTCCAGCCCGACCCGGCGTACCTCGTCCTTGAACAGCGCGCGCAGCGGCTCGACGAGCTCGAACTGCAGGTCGTCGGGGAGGCCGCCGACGTTGTGGTGGCTCTTGATGTTCGCCGCGCCGGTGCCGCCGCCGGACTCCACCACGTCCGGGTACAGCGTGCCTTGGACCAGGAAGTCGATCTGCTCGCCGGCCGCGCCCGCCTCGGTCTGCAGATCGCGGGCGGCCTGCTCGAAGACGCGGATGAACTCGCGGCCGATGATCTTGCGCTTCTCCTCGGGGTCAGTGACGTCGGCCAGTGCGCCGAGGAACCGGTCCACCGCGTCGATGGTCACCAGCCGCACACCGGTGGCGGCGACGAAGTCGCGCTCCACCTGGGCGCGCTCACCGGAGCGCAGCAGTCCGTGGTCGACGAACACGCAGGTCAGCTGGTCGCCGATGGCGCGGTGCACTAGCGCGGCGGCCACCGCGGAGTCGACGCCGCCGGACAGCGCGCAGATCGCCCGCCGGTCGCCGATCTGCTCGCGGATCGCCGCCACCGTCTCGTCCACGATGGACGCGGTGGTCCACTGCGGGCGGATCCCGGCGATCTCGTGCAGGAACCGGCGCAACACCTCCTGGCCGTGCGGCGAGTGCACCACCTCGGGGTGGTACTGCACGCCGGCCAGTCGGCGCTCGACATTCTCGAAGGCAGCCACCGGGGTGTCCTTGGTGGCGGCGGTGACGGCGAAGCCTTCCGGGGCCTTGCTAACCGAATCGCCGTGGCTCATCCATACCGGGTGGTGCCCGGGCAGCTCCGCGTGCAGCGTGCCGCCGTCGCCGCTGATGTCCAGCTCGGTGCGGCCGTACTCACGGGTGCCGGTGTGCTCGACCGTGCCGCCGAGCGCGGAGGTCATCGCCTGGAAGCCGTAGCAGATTCCGAACACCGGGATGCCCGCGTTGAACAACTCCGGGTCGATCTGCGGCGCGCCGTCGGCGTAGACGCTGGCCGGGCCGCCGGAGAGCACGATGGCCGCCGGGTCGCGGCGCGCGATGTCCTCGACCGGGGTGTCGTGCGGCACGACCTCGGAGTAGACCTGCGCCTCCCGCACCCGTCGCGCGATCAGCTGTGCGTACTGGGCGCCGTAATCGACGACGAGAACAGGCCCCTGCCCCTGGCGGTCGGGGCCATTGCTGCTTGCGGTACCGGACACGTCGTCGAAACCTCCTGGCGAGAACGGTGGCACCTATTGTCCCAGGTAACCGAGGCCACAGCGGCACCGACCCCGGGCCTCCCGCGAGGCCACGCGACCTGCATCACGCGTAGCAGGGTCGCGACGTACGCTGCCGCCAGCAGTGCGGTGGCGACGCTGGCCGCTACGGCCAACGGGTGGCCGTTGCCTCCGCCGAAGGTGTAGATCAGGCCGCCCGCGAGCCCGACCGGGAAGCCGATCCACTGGATCGGGCGCAGGACCGCCTCGTCGCCATCCGGGCGAGCAGCCGACGGCGGCCGGCGACCATGCCGAGCAGGAACATCGCGAGCGCGGTCGGGCTGCATCGAAACGGCCTGGATCACCAGCAGCGAGACGATGTGCAGCACGCCCAGTGCGAACAGGCCGGTTATCCGGCGCAGCATGCGTGGCGCGAAGGCCGTTCCCGCTCGGTGCGCCGCCTCCGTCTGCAGCGTGAAGCTGTAGCCGAACAGGAACGAGAACAGGAGGTAGAACTCCATGTCGACCAGTACCGACGACAGCCCACGGACGATGTCGTCGTAGGTCGTGGACAACGCCGGGTCGGCCACGAGGTTCCCGGGGTAGCCCGTCGCCATGAAGGTGATGTTGACGATGAGAATCCCGAGCAGGGCGAAACCCCTCAGTGCGTCGACGTCGTGGACGCGTTCCCTGGCCGCGGTGAGCTGTCCGGTCATGAGCTTCTTCTCCATTTCCGATTCCGGTCAAGCCATCCGGGCGAGGTACGCCGAACACCCGTGGCTGACCGGCGTGCCGACCTCCGGACCACCTCGGGGGCCGAACGCCATCAGCTGGATGGACGCGTTGCTGCGGGTCCTCCGGGACACCGGGTTGGACTTGGGGACGCAAGTGGGTGTGCTCAACGCCGTCAGTGGGCAGGTGCGGCACGCGATCGTGCTGGCCCGGCAACTCGAAGAAGGCCGCCGGGACACCGGCCTCAGCCAAGCGCAGGTCGAGCAGGACTACGGCCGGACGCTGGCGTGGCTGGTCGACCCGAACCGCTTCCCGGACGCGGCGAAGCTGTTCGCGGCCGACGCCTTCGAACCGCACACCGACCAGGTCGCCGAAGACCCGGCGGACCACGACTTCACCTTCGGTCTGGAACTGCTCCTCGACGGCATCGCCGCCGCCATCGACGGGATGGGCGCGCAGTGATGCCGGGGCCCCGCCCACCGACGCATCAGTGCCGGAGAGGAGCGCCCGTGCGGCTCGCGACCCAGTTCGCCCCCGCAACCCCCGGGGCAGCACGGCATCCCATGACCCGGGCTGGGGCTCGTGGCGGCCGGGCAACTGCTCCAGATGCTCGTCTCCCGACCGATATCCTTCGGCGAGGGCTGGGGTGGCAGGGGTTGCAGCTGCCCCGGCTGCCGCCGCACGGGCAGGTGTTCGCGCTGGTCGTCACCGGTGTGGTCGTCGCGCTCTGGCACCCTGCCGACGTTGCGGGGCGGGCGGTATCCCGGCGCGCGTCGTGGCAGGTCTCGATCAAGTCCTTCCTGGTCACCTGCGTGCAGGTCGTGCCCGTCTTCACCTGGCTGCGGTCGCGGTCCGCCTCGGTGGTGCCCGCCGCCGTCGCGAACGCCTTCGCCAGCACCGCCCGCTTGAGCTGCCGTCGGTCTTCGCCGCAGCCGACCGGCCGCCGAACCTGCTGACCGCGGGCCTGGACGGTGTGGTCTGGCTGGCGATGGCCGGATTCCGCTGCGTGCTCTGGCTGCCTCACACGACGGGCAGGCGGAGCGCGGCCGGCGCGGTGGCCGGGACCGCCGGGGACTTCGGGGCGACCGGATCCACCTGGCGGTAGCCGGATTCCTGGGCGGGTCGGGAATCCTGCTCGCCCTTGTTCGGCCACATCGAGAACGCCCGCTCCGCCTGCGCGGTGATCGTCAGCGACGGGTTCACGCCGAGGTTCGCGCTGACCGCCGAACCGTCCACGATGGACATCGTCGGGTACCCGTGCGCCCGGTGGTACGGGTCGATCACGCCGTGCCCGGCGTCCTCGCCGATCGCGCAGCCGCCGAGGAAGTGCGCGGTCATCGGGATGTCGAACAGCTCGCCCCAGGTGCCGCCCGCGATTCCGCCGATCTGCTCGGCGACCAGCTCGTTGGCGTGCTCACCAGCCGGGATGAACGTCGGGTTGGGCGCGCCGTGCCCCTGCTCCGAGGTCAGCAGGGATTTGCCGAAGCGCCGCTTGAGCCGGGTGGTCAGCGAATTGTCGAGGCTCTGCATGACCAGCAGGATCACGGTGCGCTCGCTCCAGTTCTTGACAGACAGCGTGCGAAACGCCAGCGGCGGGTTCTTGAGCACGCTCCGCGCCCACTGCTTCCAGCGCGACCCCTCGTCGCCCTTGGTCGCCAGGGTCTGCAGCAGCCCCATCGCGTTGGCGCCCTTGGTGTAGCGCACCGGCTCGATGTGGGTGTCGGTGTCCGGGTGGAACGACGAGGTGATGGCCACTCCGGTGGAGAAGTCGCGGTTCGGGTCCGGCTCCTTCATCTGCGCGCCGATGATCGCCTCGGAGTTGGTCCGGGTCAGCCGCCCCAGCCGCTCGGACAGCCGCGGCAGGTCGCCGTTGTCCCGGCAGCGGTGCAGCAGGTTCTGGGTGCCCCAAGTACCGGCGGCGACCACGACCTGGTCGGCGCGGAAGATCTTCAGCCGCCTGGACAGCTTCGCGCCGGTGCGCGCGGTCGCGATGAACCAGCGGCCGTCGCGGCCGTGCGCCAGCCGGGTCACCGTGGCCATCGGGAACACCTTGGCCCCGCCCGCCTCGGCCAGGTACAGGTAGTTCTTGACCAGCGTGTTCTTCGCTCCGACGCGGCAGCCGGTCATGCAGGCGCCGCATTCCGTGCAGCCGGTGCGCGCGGGCCCGGCACCTCCGAAGAACGGGTCGGCATCGGTCTGCCCGGGCTTGCGGAAGTACACGCCGACCGGCGTGTGGTGGTAGGTGTCGCCGACGCCCATCTCGCCGGCGACGCGCTTGATCACCACGTCGGACGGGGTCTCGGTCGGGTTCTGGACGACGCCCAGCATCCGGGTGGCCTGGTCGTAGTGCGGGGCGAGCTCGGCCTCCCAGTCGGTGATGTGCGCCCACTGCGGGTCGTTGTAGAACTGTTTGAGTGGCCGGTAGAGCGTGTTGGCGTAGTTCAGCGATCCGCCGCCGACGCCCGCACCGGCCAGGATCAGCACGTTGCGCAGCAGGTGGATGCGCTGGATGCCGTAGCAGCCGAGTTGCGGCGCCCAGAGGAACTTCCGCAGATCCCAGGAGGTCTTGGGCAGCTCGTCGTCGGTGAACCGGCGTCCTGCTTCGAGTACCGCGACGCGGTAGCCCTTCTCGGTCAGGCGCAGCGCGGCGACGCTGCCGCCGAACCCAGAACCGATGACGACCACGTCGAAATCGGTATCGGTCTTGTCACGTCCAGCCATGCGCGACAGATTAGACATAACTACTCGTCAGTAGCTACGGATTGTCGTGCGAAACAGGTTGGAACGTGAGGTGAATCGCGCCAGCCTGGGTCGAGCTTATGGCGCGGCTCGGCTACGACCGGTACGGCGCGCACGGCAGCGACTGGGGCACGAAGATCACCTGCGCCCTCGGAGTCATCGCGGCAGACCGGATCAGCGGCGTGCACGTGTGCGGCATGCTGGGGGCCGCCGTCCTGGGACCCGACGGGGCTCGAAAGGCTGACCGCCGAAGAGCAGGCGAGGATCGCGTCGCTGCAGCAGTTCATGAACGAGCGCATCGGTTACGCCTGGATCCAGGGCACCCCGCCCGCAAACCCTGGCCTACGCCCTGCTGGATTCGCCGGTCGGGCAGCTCGCCTGGATCTCCGAGATCTACGAGTGGTTCGGGGGCTGCGGCCCGACCGCGTCGGGCCGCGACGACCTACTCACCCAGGCGTCGATCTACTGGTTCACCGGCACCGCGGGCTCGTCGGCTCGCCCGTACCGCGAGGCGGAGGAGAACACCTGAGGCGTGCAGGAGGAGTCGCTGTTGCCGACCGGAGTGGCGGTGTTCGGCGGGGGCCGGACGATCCGCCGGTTCGCGGAGCGGGAGAACAACGTCGTGCACTGGTCGGAGTTCGACGAAAGCGGCCATTTCCCGCCCTTCCAAGCCCCCGACCACCTGACCGAAGACCTCCGCACCTTCTACCGCCAGCTCCGCTGACGCAGAGGATCCTTCGCTAGCACCGCAGCCGCGGAGCACAAGGCGGTCCCCTTCGGCCCCGTCGTGCGGGTTCTGCCCAACGGACGGAGTTCGCGCCGGATGTCGCCTGCCAGCCTGAAGGGACCACCGGTTTGCCATGAGCATGGGACCGGGTTGCGTCCGGTCGCGGGCCGTGTGCTGATGGTGTCCGACGAC
>NZ_JBSFLZ010000194.1:0-7686 GCF_053599315.1 Saccharopolyspora sp. NPDC000995 | reverse complement strand
TCCCGCACTCGGTGCAGGGAACACTCTCGGCCCCGGTGATCAGGTGGACAGGCACACCAGGACCAAGCCACACCGCCACACCTGAGGAAAAAAAGGCAAAGCATGCAGCAGCGCAGCGGGAGAGGCGCGCTCGCAAGAAGGAGAAGCGGGAGCAGGCGGAAGCACGGTTGGGGGAGTTGATGGGTCGGCAGGCGGAGTTGGCGGCGTTGGCGGCGTTGCAGGAGCTGGATGCCGACTTGCGGGCGGAGTTGGCGGCGTTGCCCGGGCGTATCGAGGCGGCGCAGGCCGAGCTGGACACGATAGTGGACAGGAATGCAAAGAAGATAGCGGCGCAGCGGGCGAGGCGGGCTCGCAAGAAGGAAAAGCGGGCTGAGCTGGCTGCCGATGGGCGGGCGCGGTTGGGAGAGCTTGTGGCTCGGCAGGCGGAGTTGGGAGAGGAGCTGAGGCAGGCCGAGTCTCGGGACGCGCAGTGGCCGGAGTGGCCGGGGGTGGTGGCGGGTTTGCACGAGTGGGATGAGGCCCGGCTGGCAGAGGAGTTGGCGGCGTTGCGGGGGCGTATTGCGGATGTGCGGGCGGAGTTGGCGGAGTTGCCGGGGCGCATCGAGGCGACGCAGGCCGAGCTGGACACGATAGCGAACAACGAGGCGGACAGGAAAGCAAAGAAGGCAGCAGTAGAGAGGGTGCGGCTGGCTCGCAAGAAGGAGGAGCGGGCTGAACTGGCTGCGGATGGGCGGGCGCGGTTGGGAGAGCTTGTGGCTCGGCAGGCGGAGTTGGGAGAGGAGCTGAGGCAGGCCGAGTCTCGGGAGGCGCAGTGGCCGGAGTGGCCGGGGGTGGTGGCGGGTTTGCACGAGTGGGATGAGGCCCGGCTGGCAGAGGAGTTGGCGGCGTTGCGGGGGCGTATTGCGGATGTGCGGGCGGAGTTGGCGGAGTTGCCCGGGCGTATCGAGGCGACGCGGGCGGAGCTGGACACGATAGCGGACAACGAGGTGGACAGGAAAGCAAAGAAGGCAGCAGTGCAGAGGAAGTGGCAGGCTCGTGAGAGGGAGAAGTGGGCGGAGGCGGAAGCGCGGTTGGGGGAGCTTGAAGCTCGGCAGGCGTGGTTGGCGGCGTTGCCGGTGCTGGATGCGGATCGGTGGGCGGAGTTGGCGGAGTTGCCGGGGCGTATCGAGGCGGCGCAGGCCGAGCTGGACGCGATAGCGGACAGGAAAGCAAAGAAGACAGCAGCGCAGAGGAAGTGGCGGGCTCGCAAGAAGGAGGGGTGGGTTGTGGAGGGGCAGGTTTCCTCTGGTGGGGAAGGGTCTTCGTTTGCTGGTGGGTCTCCTGCTGTGGTGAGTGTGCCGGGGGATGCGCCGGGTGGGGTTGTTCGGCCGGGTGTGATTGTGGAGTTGGCGGGGTTGGTCGGGCTTATGGAGGGGCATTTGGCGGTGTTGCCGGCGGATTTTCGTCCGGAGGTGCGTGCCGAGGTCGCGGAGGCGAGGAAGTGGACGCAGCTGAAAGGCTGGACCCCCCAGCAGCTGCAGCGGATCGCGTCGAGGCTGCCGGGGATGGGGGCGGCCGAGCAGTATTTGCGGAATGTTCGGCTACTAGAGGAGATTCCGGCGGGAATCATGGTGGCACCACCGGATGCGGGTGAGGACCTTCGGGCCGTAGCGCGTGATGTGCCGGTGGCGCGGGCGGAGCCGTTGCTGTTCGGGGGGTTTGCTGATCCGGGAGAGGTGATTGACCGGGCCCGGGGACTGGTGCCTGACCTGCCGCATATCCAGGTCGTGGGTGTGCATGTGGTGCCGGGTGGGTGGGCGGTGTTGCCGGATGGCCGGCTGGCGGCGCCTGAGGAATTCGCTGAGGTGGTGCGGGGGGATGAGCGTTTCCGGCCGGGGCTGGTAGTTGCGTTGTTGGGGTGTGCAGCGCATCGCGGGTGGGTGCCGGGTGAGTTGACGTTCGGGCAGCGGTTCGCGCGTGCGTTGGGTGCATGGTTGTGGGTGGCGGATACCGATGTGTTTCAGACCGAGGATGGGGGTGTTCATGCCACGGAGGTGTCGGTGACCGGTGATGGCCGGTTGTGGCCGGCGTTCGTTGGTGGGCTGGGCACCGGGCATTGGTCGTTGCTGGACGATCAGGGGCAGCTGCTGCGGCGGTCGGGTCCGGAATTGCGTGCCGCGATTGCCGATTCCGCGGTCCCCTCCGGTGAGGGTGTGGTCGAGCACGGTTGGCAGGCAGGAGCGGAGATCGAAGGCCCGGCCATCCCGCACTCGGTGCAGGGAACACACCCGGCCCCGGTGATCAGGTGGACAGGCACACCAGGACCAAGCCACACCGCCACACCTGAGGAAAAAAAGGCAAGGAAGGCAGCAGCAGAGAGGGAGAGGCGCGCTCGCAAGAAGAAGGAGCGGGCTGAGCTGGCTGCCGAAAGGCAGGCCCAGCTGGGTAAGCTCGTGGCTCGGCAGGCGGCATTGGCGGCGTTGCCGGAGCTGGATGCCGACTTGCGGGCGGAGTGGGCGGAGTTGGCGGGGCGTATCAAGGAGGTGCAGGCGGAGCTGGCCAGGATAGCGAACGACGAGGCGGAAAAGAAGACAAAGGAGGCAACAGCGGTGAGGGAGAGGTGGGCTCGCGAGAAGGAGGAGCGGGCGCGGGCGGATGCGCGGTTGGGGGAGCTTGAAGCTCGGCAGGCGGAGTTGGCGGAGTTGGCGGAGTTGGCGGCGTTGCAGGAGCTGGATGCCGATTTGCGGGCGGAGTTGGCGGGGTTGCCGAGGCGTATCGCGGAGGCGCAGGCCAAGCTGGACACGATGGCGGACAGGAAGGCAAGGAATGCAGCAGCGGCGAGGAAGTTGAGGGCCCGTGCGCTGCTGGGGAAGCTTTTGGCTCGGCAGGCGGAGTTGGCGGCGTTGCCGGTGCTGGATGCGGATTTGCGGGCGGAGTGGGTGGCGTTGCCGGGGCGTATCGCGGCGGCGCGGGCGGAGGCGGGCACGAAAGCGAACGACGAAGCGGAAAAGAAGGCAAAGGAGGCAGCAGTACAGCGGGAGAGGCGGGCTCGTGAGAAGGAGGACGGGGCGCAGGCGGAAGCACGGTTGGGGGAGCTTGTGGCTCGGCAGGCGGAGTTGGCGGCGTTGCCGGAGCTGAATGCCGGCTTGCGGGCGGAGTTGGCGGGGTTGCGACGGCGTATCGCGGAGGCGCAGGCCAAGCTGGACACGATGGCGGACAGGAAGGCAAGGAATGCAGCAGCGGCGAGGAAGTTGAGGGCCCGTGCGCGGCTGGGGAAGCTTGTGGCTCGGCAGGAGGAGTTGACGGCGTCGCCGGAGATGGATGCCGGCTTGCGGGCGGAGTTGACGGGGTTGCGACGGCGTATCGCGGAGGCGCAGGCGGAGCTGGACACGATGGCGAACGCCGAGGCGGACACGAAAGCAAAGCAGGCAGCAGCGCAGAGGGAGAGGTGGGCTTGCGAGAAGGAGAAGCGGGCGTTGGTGAATGCGCAGCTGGGGGAGCTCATGGCTCGGCGGGAGAGGTTTGGAGAGGAGCTGAGGCAGGCTGAGTCTCGGGAGGCGGAGTGGGCGGAGTGGCCGGAGTTGGTGGCGGGTTTGCGCGAGTGGGATGAGGCTCGGCTGGCAGCGGAGTTGGCGGCGTTGCGGGGGCGTATTGAGGATTTGCGGGCGGAGTTGGTGGAGTTGGCGGGGCGTATCGAGGCGGCGCAGGCCGAGCTGGACACGATAGCGAACGACGAAGCGGAAAAGAATGCAAAGCAGGCAGCAGCGGTTAGAGAGAGGCCGACTGCGGAATTGTCTGGTGGGGGAGGGTCTTCGTTTGCTGGTGAGTCTGCTGTCGTGAGCTTGCCTGCGTCGGCCGAGGTTGTTATTGATTCATAAAGCAGATATGTGATTGTTGGGCGGAGTAGCGGACCTCGGGCTTGTCGAAGTAGGAGCGGATCCGGTCGGGTAGCTTCTGCAGCCGGTGGAGGAAGGAACGGACTGTGTGTTCCAAATCGGCGGGGTTTTCGGTGCTGCGTTGGTGGACACGGCGCGTTTGAGGTCGGCGCCCGAGGATTTCGTCGGGGTTGAGCTCGGGGCTGTACCCGGGCAGGACGTGCATCTCGATCGCCTGGTGGACGTCGTGTCCGTCGACGATCAGATGGACCTTACGGCCCAGATGGCCGACCAGACGGTCCAGAAACGGGATGACCACAGCGTCGGACGCCCGTTCTTGGGTGCTTATGGGGCACCTCGCTGCTCGGCCCACCCATCCGAATCCGCCAAAGACCACTTCGAACTCGACCACTCACAAGTCCGGCTCTACACCGCGCTGGCGCGGCATATCGTGCTCACCATGGCCGCCCTCGCGGTCTGCGCCGTCACCGCAGCCCAAGCCAAAACCCGCGCACCCGCACCGACCCTACCCGCCACACCCGACGACCAGCCCCCTGAAGATCCCGGCCTAATCGCACTCACCGTCGCCGAGATCAAACGACTCTTCGCCCTGGTCACCCGCCGATTCCAACCCGAAACTCACAAGCTGCACTGGATCTGGTGGCGATGCCGCCACCAAGCCCGAGCCCGATGGTTCCACCACCGCGCCCGACTCCGCCGACAGATCACAACAACATGACCCGATCAAAGTGCGGCTGCCCTACTAGACATCGAGCGTTATTCACGCAGCTACCACCCGAGTCGATAAAATTCGAGCGCCGGTGACAATTCGGATGATGTTGGGAAGTTCCGTGAGGCGGCCTCGATATCCGGTGGCGAATGGTGTTGAGACGCTTATTTGGGAGCTTCCGCCACGAGACCGAAAGCGGCCGTTACCCTTATCCGAATACCCATCAGATCGCTCCGGCTCTCATCGCAAAAGCCACCGCGTGCGGCCGGTTGCGCAGGTTGAGGCGACTGGTCACACCGTAGATGACGTTCTTGACCGTCCGCTCCGAATAGCACAACTTCTGCGCGATCTCCGCGGTGTCCAGCCCGCCGGCCATCAAGCGCAGAACGTCGGCTTCGCGGTTGGTCAGCCCGGAAGCGTTCAAACCCTTCGGCGTCAGCACTTCGCGCTGCAGGTGGTCGACCTGCTTCAGTAACTCGCCCAGCAGGTCGGGCGGCATAATAGCGCCGCCTCTGGCCGCGGCGATCACGCTGTTGATCAGTCTCGTCCCGGTCGCAGCAGTTCGCGGCAACACCGCCACCACGCGGGCTTCGACCACCCTGAGCACATCGGACGGGTCGAGTTCATTGGTCACCAGCACACGAGGAACCGGCACCTGTTGCGCCGACTGTCGCAAATCAGCCAACACCTTCGTGCTGACGGGATCCGCAGCCAATACGATCACGTCGGCTTCAGCTGGGCTCGGCACAAGGAACAACTCCGACCGCGACTTCAGATAACTTGTCAGGCCGGCCATGGTGATCGGGTCTGCTGCCTGCACAGCCACTCGCACTTGGTCCATCAGAATCTCCCACACGTTCCGTGACGATGTGGTCTCAGTGTGCGAATGCTGTCTTCACGAATTCTCTACGTCGTCTCCACGCCAGCTATAGAACCGAAGAGCCTGCTCAGGGCTCTTGTGTCGCTAGGGCGCAGCGACTCCACCGAGGCAGCAAAAGGTCAATCCGGACATTATGGAGCAGGGTCGCGTGTTCCTACCCCAAGCTACGGCACCATCGGACATGCTCACGCGCATCCGCGATCTCGGACTCCGGACGCTGCACCGTGTACCCGGCTTCGTCTGGCAGGTCGGTCATCGGCAAGAATTCCCTCTTCGTTTCGGCACCCTCAACCAACCATGCCCGAAACTCGTGCCGACGGTGGCCCCCACAAGCAGAACTGACCTTTCGTGTAACCCTCTTTGCCCCCGTTTCAACCCAAGACCGGCTGCGGTGAGACGCCCGTCACGGCCGCCTTGATGGGCAGGCGGATCTTCGTAACCCGGGATGTGAGGTTCTGAGAGCCCGTCGGCGGACACCGTCCGCGCCTTTGGAAGCGGTGCAGCCGATTCCGCGATACCGCACCACTACCGCAGGCTAGGGGGTTACACGGGCGGCCCACGACGATTGAGGAGAGCATTAGAGCAATCGGTATCGAGCGTTTCGGCGACACACCGGAGCTCAAGGAACTGCCGGTGCCTGAACCTGGCAGTGGTCAAGTGCAAATCGCCATCGATGCGGCGGCGATCAACCCGCTGGACATGGTGCTCGCATCCGGGCACTGGCGGCGCTCGGGGATTCCCGCTCACGCTCGGCATGGACGGAGCTGGCACCGTCACGGGGTCGGTGACGGCGTCACGGAATTCGGCGTGGGGGATCGCGTCTTCGGCCAGTTTTGGAGCCAACCGCTGCAGTCCGGCACGTTCGCTGAGGTCTCGGTCGTGCAAGCGGTGCCCGCGTTCGGCGCACTGGCGACCATCCCCGACGAGTTGCCGAGTCACCTGGCCACCGCGCTGCCGACCTCGGGAATGACTGCGCTCGGCGCGCTCGACCACACGCAGATTTCCGAAGGCGGCACGTTACTCGTCATCGGTGCGACCGGAGGCGTCGGTACCTTCGCGGTGCAGGCCGCCGCAGCCCGCGGGATCCGGGTAATCGCAACGGCCTACGTCGAGCTAATCGAGCAGGTGCGGGCACTCGGCGCTGCAGAGATCGCAGTCCGCGATGTGGAGCCGCTCGACCAGGCGCTGTTGAGTCTCGCACCAGAGGGCGTCGAGCGATCCTCGATGTCGTCGCGACGACTCCACCACGAGCCGAGCGGCACGCGCCGTCAAGGATGGAGGTGCACTGTTCTCGACCGCCTTCGGCCTTGACGAGAAACTGCTTGATGACGAGCGCATCCGTACCGCGAACTACCAGCTCGACCGCAACCTTGAGCGTCTCATCGAGCTAACGAAACACGTCACAGCCGGCACGCTCCGCCCGGTCTTTGGTGCCGAACTCTTCCTCGAAGAGGCGCCATCGGCTCTGATCAACGGCGTGGAGATCTCCGGCCTGCGCGCCGAGACGTTGCTGAGGGTGCGCTGAACCCCGCGTGCTCGCAGATCTCCGCCAGCCCAGCCTTCCGTCCCAAACTGCATGTCGCGATCGAGCCGGCAGCGAGCGAGTCATCGCCATCGGTGCCCAGCAACCGCAACGGTACGACCGTCCACCGGTCCCCGGCATCACCAGGAAACTGGCCGGTCGAAGGTTGATTGCCGACGGCGGCCACTGCGGCAACCCCGACGTGATCACGTCTTACCAGAAATGATTCACGGGCCCAGTGGTCGGCTCCGAGTCTTGGAGTCGGAGCGAGACCGATGCCCCTTTTCTTCTATTGCCGTGGTTAAAGGGGCATGCGTGCCGGGCTTGCGTAGCGGAGTGCCGTGTGTGCTGGCAGTGTTGTTCTGTTGTCGCGTGTGCGACGCCGAATGCGCGCATGACGAGAAGCGGTGAGGGGTATGCTTGGCCAGGAACGTTGGTTTCTGCTGGCGGCCCCGCAGTTGGTTCCTGAGGTCACGGACGAGGTTTCTCGGCTGGATCTGTCACGCTCGCTCAAGACGAATCGCCCAGGTGGGGCCGGAGACCTTTACTGGTGTGGCGGCTGGGCGGGGTGTCGGGCTTTCATGTCAAGCTCGGGAGCGCGGCATGGTTGGACTCGACATCCCACCGCAGGCACGTCTTGCGGAGGCCCTGGTGTTCTGCGATGAACGCCGCGATCAGCGATGTGGCCGGTCGATTTCGG
>NZ_JBSFLZ010000193.1:0-7710 GCF_053599315.1 Saccharopolyspora sp. NPDC000995 | reverse complement strand
CCGACAGCGTCGTCGCCGCCGCACTCGACCTACTCTGACAAAGGAGTCCCGCTTCCATGCCCACTCAGCCCACTGACATCACCGAGGTCTCGATGCCCGAGCTGGGGGAAAGCATCACTTTCGGCACCGTGACCCGCTGGCTGAAGAATGTCGGCGATTCCGTCGATGTCGGTGAGCCCCTGCTCGAGGTGTCCACGGACAAGGTCGACACGGAAATCCCCTCCCCGGTTACTGGTGTCGTTGTCGAGCTCCTCGCCGCCGAGGACGACTCGGTCGACATCGGCGAGCCTCTTGCACGAATCGGCGAATCCCCCAGCCAGGTAACGCAGCCCGACAGGGATGACGCCGTCGAAAGCACGACGTCGAAGACCGAATCCCGCGAGCAGGCCACGGAACCGGCACCTCCGCAGCGAGTCCCTGAGGCCGAGGCGATCCCCGATGAGGCCACATCCTCGCGCCCCAGCGGATATCCCGAGACGCCTGCTGACACCGGCTCCCGCGACCTGGCGGGAACAACCGTCCCGATGTCGCGCCTGCGGCAGATCATCGCCCAGCGCATGAACGAATCCCTGGCTGTTTCGGCGCAGCTCACGAGCGTCCAGGAAGTCGACGTCACCCGCATCGTCCGTCTTCGCCAACGTGCGAAGCTGGACTTCGAGCGGCGCGAGGGAGTGAAGCTGACGTTCCTGCCGTTCTTCGCGAAGGCCGTCATCGAGACGCTCGCCGCGTTCCCCGCGTTCAACGCCTCGGTCAGTGCGGACGGGAAGTCCGTGATCCACCACCACGGGGTGCACCTAGCGATCGCGGTGGACACACCGCGCGGCCTTCTGGTGCCGGTAGTCCGTGATGCCCAGGACCTGAGCCTCGGCGGTCTCGCCCGGAAGATCGCGGACGTCGCGGAACGCACCCGCTCGAACACGATCAAGGTCGACGAGCTGAACGGAGGAACCTTCACGATCACCAACATCGGAAGCGTTAAGACTCTGTTCGACACCCCGATCATCAACCAGCCACAGGTCGCGATCCTCGCTACAGGCGCGATCTACCGCCGACCCGCGGTGGTCACCGGCCCCGACGGCGAGGACCAGATCGCCGTGCGGTCCATGTGCTACCTGCCGCTGACCTACGATCACCGCGTCATCGACGGTGCGGACGCCGGCCGGTTCATCGGAGCCGTTCGTGCACGGATCGAGGAAGGTGCATTCGAGTCCGATCTGGTCGGCTGACCCTGCCCTTGCCAATAACCTCATCCACCCTGGTCATACGCGCGGGCACGGCGTAGAGGCAGGTCAACGGTAGTCACTCGAGCGGACGCATTCGCCGCTGTCGAGCGCCACGGCATTGTGATCGACTGTGCTGCTGAGACTGGCCTACCTGGGCGTGACAAACGCGTTCGCCATGCTGCGCCTACTAGGTGAGTCCTAATGATCGTAACCGTTCGCATATGGCAGACGGGAGCGGGTCAAGAGCATGGTGAACATCGAGGTGCGCGGCGCCTATGTCGATTTCGCCACCATTTTTGACTTTTCCCCGGCGCCCACACAGCCGAACTACCGCAGCGGGAGTAAGGCGTTCGGCGACATCACCTCGGTACGTCGTGGTGCCAGACGGTCGCACAACGTCCGTCCTGTAATGCCGAATAGCGGGCCAACCGCTCGCGTAACTGGCCCCACAGATGCCGGGGCCGTTGTCGCCCCCTCGGTACGTCTGATGCGGCGCGGCTCGGTCGTCAGGTCTGGGTGGCGGCCTGTTTGACGGTCTTGATCACTGGTGCGGTCTCGACGTGTGTGATGGCGGGCAGCGTGGCCACCCGGGTGGTCAGGTAGCGGTACAGCTCCTGTTGGTTCGCGCACACCACGCTCGCGTACAGGTTCGTCGGCCCGGTCGTGGCGGCGGCGAACGCGATCTCCGGATGCCCGGCCAGGGCCGCGCCGACCTGTTCCAGATAGGCGGGGACGACGGAGAGCCAGAGCAGCGTTCGGGGGCCGACACCGAACAGGTTTCCGTCGACGTCGATGTCCAGGTACAGCACCCCACGTTCGCGAAGCTCGGTCATCCTGCGCCGGACCGTCGTCGGCGACCAGCCGGTCACCGCGGCAAGCTGCTCGAACTCGGCCCGGCCGTCGGTGGCGAGCGCGGCGAGGAGCTTGCGGTCCCCGTCGTCGAGCCGCATCGGCCCCGGTCGGTGTGGCACCGGAGGCGGGCGCAGCCGCTCGACCGCCTCTTCGTCCAGCGAGCCGAGCTTGGCGACCAGGCTGTCCGGGCCGCCGTAGTACGCGTGCAGCAGGGAGTGTGCGGTCACTCCCTCCACGCGTGGGGTGCGGGGGAGCTTGGTCAGCAGCAGCGCCTCGCTGTCGGCTTCGCTCTCGGTGCGGACCGTGCAGGTGATCTCCGTGCCTCCGGAGGTGATGCTCACCCAGGACGTGTCGGGGCGGCGGGCCAGTGCCTCGGCGACCGGGACCGACGCGGCGGGCGCGCAGCGCACCCGCAGGAACCACAGCACCGCGCCCAGCGCGGTCGGGTCGACCCCGCCGAGCACCCGCACCGCCCCCGCCGACCGTAGCCGGGCGTACCGGCGGGCGATGGTGCGATCCGACACGCCGAGCACCTCGGCAATCGTGCTGAACGGGGCACGGCCGTTGATCTGCAAGGCGTGCACGAGCCGACGATCCAGCTCGTCGTAGTCGGATTCCACCGGCCCGAGCGTAGTCGGCGTCGGATATCGACGAACCGGAGCCTGTTTCTGGCGCGGCCGCATCGGCGGACGCAGCGTTGCTCTCGTCCTGATCGACACAACCAGGGGAGAAACCATGGATACCGATGTGCTCGTCGTCGGCGCGGGCCCGACCGGCCTGACACTGGCCAACGAACTGCGGCTGGCGGGAGTGTCGGCCGTGCTGGTCGACAAGCTGTCGCAGCGCTGTACGTTGTCGAAGGCGGGCGGCGTGCAGTCCCGCACGCAGGAGGCGTTCGACCAGCGTGGCTTGCTGGAACCGTTGCTGGCGACGGGAAACTACCCGATCGGCACCGCCCACTTCGCCGGTATCACGCTCCCGCTCACCCGGGACAGGCACCGGCATCCGTGGCGGTCCATCCCGCAAGTGGTGATCGAGGGATTCCTCGTGCAACACCTTGCCGCACAAGACGTCCACGTGCGGCGCGACCACGAACTGACCGGCGTCGCCCAGGACGAGGACGGGGTCACCGCGACCTTCGCGAGCGGCGGTGTCGTCCGCTCCCGTTACCTGGTCGCCGCCGACGGCGGCCGCAGCACGGTGCGGTCGCTGCTGGGAGCGGAGTTCCCCGGCACGCCGGGCACGATCACCACCGTCGCCGCCGACGTGCGATTGGGCGGCGACGACCAGGCGATGACGCACGCCCGGAGCGTGGACGGGCACTGGGTGTCGGTGTTCCCGCTCGGCACCGATCCGCAGGGCAGGCCGATGCGCCGGCTCTCGTTGGGCGGGCCGGGCCGGTCACTGCCCCGTGAGGTCCCGGTCACCGAGGACGAGATCCGTGAGGGGCTGCGTGCCGTCTTCGGTTCCCGGGTGCGACTGCTCGAACTGCGCTACGCCCGCCGTATCACCAACGCGGCCCGGCAGGCCGCCCGGTATCGGCACGGGCGGGTGTTCCTGGCGGGCGACGCCGCCCACGTCCATCTCCCGATCGGCGCGCAGGGCATGAACACCGGGATCCAGGACGCGCTGAACCTCGGGTGGAAACTCGGTGCCGCGGTACACGGCTGGGCCCCCGAGCACCTGCTCGACACCTACCACGCCGAACGCCATCCGGTCGCGGCCGCCGTGCTGCGCAACGTGCAGGCGCAGAGCCTGCTGATGGACCAGCAGGGCACCCGCGACCCGGATCTGACGGCCGCCAGGGAACTGTTCGCGGCCCTGACGCGACTGCGGGCGGTGCAGTACCACCTCGACGACATGTTGTCCGGGATGGGAATCCGCTACCCCATACCGGGCGCCGAGGAGCAGCCGCTCGTCGGTCTGCCCGCGCCGGATCACGATCTCGGCCCGGTCCAGTCGCACGAGCTGCTACGGCGCGGACACGGCGTCCTGATCGACCCGGCCGACAGGTTCGCCAAGGTCGCCGCCCCCTGGCAGGACCGGGTGGACCGCACGGGTCAGGGCGCTGACGCCGAACCGATGCTCATTCGGCCGGACGGCTACGTGTGCTGGGCAGGCAACCCGGATGACCTCGAACCGGCGCTCGGCCACTGGTTCGGCGAACCCCACTGATCAACAGCGCCCGACATTCTCATCGCCTTCCTCGAAACGCTCTGATTATGCCGATCTCAGCCGCGCGATCCCCGCCCCACACAACAACTCCCGACGCAACATCGGCATAACCACGACATCGGCGTAATGGAACCAGCAGCGCTGCTCACGGGTGCCGGGGAAGCCCTCGCGCAGTGCGCCTCAGAATCCCAGTGCCCCGTCGCCGATGGCCAGCACCGGGCGCGCATCCCGCGACGTTTGCAGTCCCGCAGCAGATCAGACCAGGACTCGGTGGAATCCCGGTAGCCGTCAGCCAGGGCGACGAGTTCCTTGCGGCCGTCGGCCCGCACGCCGATCATGACCAGCAGGCAAAGTTTGTGCTCTTCCAAGCGGTGTTGACATGGATGCCGTCCGACCACAGATACAGGTAGTCCACAGTAGTCAGATCGCGTTCGGTGAAAGTTCGGTGTTCGGTTTTCCACTGCTCGGTCAGTTTCGTGATCACCGTGGCGGATAAGCCCTTGCTGCTGCCGATGAATTGCCCGAGCGCAGGCACGAAGTCCCACTGGAGAGGCCGTGTAGGTACAGCAGCGGCAGTACCTCGGTAATCTTCGGAGCTTGCGTGCCCACGGAGGCAGGAGCGCCGAGGAAAACCGGCACCGCGCGGCCTCACCGACGAAATCACCACCCTCCGCACCGCACTCGACACCGAACGGGTCCGGTTCGCCACCGGCTCCCAGGTGCCGGTCCGGCTGCTCATCCAAACTGGACGGTGCCTGGATCAACTCACCGTGGCCGATCTAGCCGAGTTCACCGCAATCCCCTGAAACCGTAGAGGGCTGATTTGTAGGGATGTTGGTCGTTGTGGTCAGCGCCGCGCTGCTGGGGCGGGCGGGGCCGTGGGTCCGGGTGGCGGGCGCTGTACTCCGGTGCGCGTCGATGCCTTCCTCCCCTGTGAGCATGAGACGTGGGGCTCCTTCAGGCTGGCGTGTGGTCAGAGACCGCCAGATTCGAAGGAGCCCCGCCCGTCTCGGCGGAGCTGCGCATATGCTGGACAGCAGCGCCGGCCTCGCTCGCGTGACCGGGTATCGCGGTCGCACGCACAGCCGCGCCCAACAATGCCGGGCAAGGGCGATTGGTCGGCTGACGCTCCGGAACATCTGCTGGCTGTGCGGATTTTTGCGTATGCTCCACGCGGTCTACGTCGTGGAACCGACCAGCTCGGGGTGCGCCGCACTCGGCCGCGACAGGAACGACCCCTCACCCAAAACCGTTGGGTGAGGGGCAGATCCTATTGGTGTCTAAACGGAAATCAAGCATCGCAGTTTCGCATCACAACGAATCGAGCCAGGTAGACACCGCTTGTGCGGTCTCCACGACCTCTTCGCCCACCATCGTGAAGTGGTTACCTGCGACGTGTGCCGAACTGTGCTCCAGCGGCCATGTGGCCTGCCAACCGGATTCGCGGTGGTGTTCGCGGAAAGCAACGCTGGGGCGCGCGAACAGCGTGGGTGCCGGAAGCGACGTCGGCTCCCAGTTGGCGAAGATCCTGAAGTACC
Source organism: Saccharopolyspora sp. NPDC000995 (assembly GCF_053599315.1). Lineage (NCBI taxonomy): Bacteria > Bacillati > Actinomycetota > Actinomycetes > Pseudonocardiales > Pseudonocardiaceae > Saccharopolyspora > Saccharopolyspora sp. NPDC000995. The sequence continues at coordinate 1,922 of NZ_JBSFLZ010000193.1, read as the reverse complement.
ACCCCATCGCCGTGAGGCGGACCTGTTCGAGCGGGGCGGTACCGGCGGGTGACCCGACCATGTCCGCGATGAGCTCGGGCAGGATCGCCGCGGTCTCGTCACTGCCGGGCAGGTAGGTGTCGAGCAGGGCGAGACCGACGGGCGGCATTCCCTCTCGAGCGAGCCGTTCGGCGGCGAGGTGCGCGATCCAGCCACCTGAGGAGTGCCCGAGCAGGACGTACTCCTTCGATCGGCCCAGGTGCCGCTTGACACTCATCGCCAATAAGGACGCAAGTGTGTCCAAGGAATCCGGCAGCTCCTCGCCCGTCAGGTAACCGGGCACCGAGAAAGACGACAGGGTTCGTGTCGCGCCCAAAGTCTCGGCCAGCCGGAAATACTGCTGGATTCCGGCCATGGCACCCAGCGACGGAAAGGCAGATCAGCTCGGGCCCGCGTCCGCCTTGGCTCAACGACGCGGGTTTCAGTGGCGATGTCGCCCTTACCGGCTTCGCCCGCCGCGGCGGTTCGCCCGCTGGGAGTCTCGGTGGCGAGGCGGGGCACCAGTATCCGGCCCGCGCGCACGGCCACCTCCGGCTCGTCGGTTTCAGCCGCGAATAGCAGCGCTTCACCGATTCCGTTGCCCTCGCCCGAACGCGCATGCACCGTTGCGCGCTCCCATAACTCGACTTACGTGACATCAGCGCATCCCTACAGGTCAGCGGCTCTTACTCCTCCTCGTTACGACGGGTTCCGACGCGTTGCCACGCGTTCCCGTCCCCACGAAATCGCCATTTGGCCTCGGCTCGATTGGTTGATCGTCCGGTACTTATCAGGTCAAATTGAGACGGGTTGTGTTTAGTTGACTGCTGGCTGTTGATCGTCGGTGCCATTCTGAAATTGCGGACGCTCATGCGGGTCGGATGATTAGCGCATGGTCGCTCGTCCGTCCTCTTCGGAGGGGTGGAGGATTGCTGTGATGGCAGCGTGGGCGAGCGCGTGCTGCGTTGCGGCGTCGAGTCCGAGCCGGTCCCAGTGGAAGATCACGCGGTGGGCAGGGTCGCTCGGAGCCCGCGATGCAGGCTGGCTTGGTTTGCTGCTGCCGCGAGGGCGTGTCCGGCGTTGTGGAATGCTTCGGTTCATGGCCGGAGCGCGGCTACAGCGCCGTCCGGTCCGAAGATCGGCCCGGCGGGTCGAGTGTCATACGTCAGCAGAGTCCGCAGCTGGCTAGTCAGTGTGGTGGCCGTGGTCGGCGCTGTTGTTCGGATCGGTGCCAGGGCGCGCGCAAGGTTCCAAGGCTGTTGGTGTGCGGTGAACGGCCTGTTCACCTCGATAGGTGGAACGAACGGAACGGTCCGTTCGCTTCACGCCCGCACCTTCCCAAACAGCCCTAACACCGCGCCGAAATTAACCAGCAGGGTCGCAGGGTGATTGCGGTGTTGCGTAAGACGGCGAGGTTCTGGGGCGCGTTGCCGGTGCAGGCCCGGTGGTGGTCCTCGTTGAAGGCGACGTCACGAACGAGGTGGAGTCTTCCCTCGCTGCCCTGCCAGCGGATGAGTCTGGCCAGGCCATCAGGCACGGCGGTGGCCGGTGGCAAGTTGGTCAGGTAATGCACCGTTTCGATGCTGGCGGGTTTGCCGACCGGTCGGCGCCAGCGCCGGACCCGAACGGCCTGCCGGGCCTTCAGCGACTCCCAGCGCAGATCGGCGTCCAGGATCAGGACTTTCAGGCTGCGGGTCTCGGCCCGCCCGTGCCCGCAACTGCGATTGTGGGTGTCAAGTCGGGCGTTGTTCCAGCAAGGCCGCGTAGTTAGCCTGGATGTTGGCGTGTCAACTGGGTTTTCGTGACGTGGCCGCCACCCTGATAGCTGGGCGGGGCGTTCGGAGATCATGAAGTCGAACCAAGATCTTCATTCTTCGAGAGGCCCCGTAGCCATGCAGTGTGCC
>NZ_JBSFLZ010000192.1:0-7745 GCF_053599315.1 Saccharopolyspora sp. NPDC000995 | reverse complement strand
CGGTAAGCCGTATGCGGGAAAACCGCACGTACGGATTGAAAGGGGGATGGGGAACCGGGTCCTTCGGGACACCGCGCCCCTGACTACCAATGGCCGATCGGGGAACAGTCGCGGCAGGAAGCCATTCCGACGAGGTATCCGCTCTGGTGGCGCAGTACGGCAGGTTGCCGGCCAGCGCGCCGGTGCGCCTAGCCAAACCGACCTCGAACCTCTTCCGCTTCCGCGCGCCGTCGCAGGGGCCGGGACTGGACGTCGGGCGGTTCAACCGGGTGCTGGAAGTGGATTCCGCCGGCCGCACCGCGCAGGTGCAGGGCATGGCGACCTACGAGAGCATCGTCGACGCGCTGCTGCCGTCCGGGCACATCCCACTGGTGGTGCCCCAGCTCAAGACGATCACGCTCGGCGGTGCGGTCGCCGGGCTGGGCATCGAATCCACATCCTTTCGCAGCGGTCTCCCGCACGAATCCGTGCGGGAGATGGAGATCCTCACCGGAGCCGGTGAGGTGGTCCAGGCGCTGCCGGACAACGAGCACGCCGACCTCTTCCGGGGATTTCCGAACTCCTACGGCACGCTGGGCTACGCGCTGCGGCTGGAGATCGAGCTGGAGCAGGTCAAACCGTACGTGCGGTTGCGGCACGTGCGCTTCGGCTCGGCGCGGGAATGTGCCACGGCGATCGCCGAGATCTGCCGCGACCGCAGTTTCGACGGGGAGCCGGTCGACTTCCTAGACGGCACCGTGTTCAGCCCGCGCGAGCAATACCTGACGCTGGGGTCCTATGTGGACAAGGTGCCGTTCACCAGCGACTACACCGGGCAGCAGGTCTACTACCGGTCCATCCAGCAGCGGCAGGTCGACTACCTGGGCATCCACGACTACCTGTGGCGCTGGGACACCGACTGGTTCTGGTGCTCCCGCGCGCTCGGCGCGCAGCACCCGCTGGTCCGCCGGTTCTGGCCGCAGCAGTACCGCCGCTCCGACGTCTACCGCCGGATCGTGGCCTGGGACCGCCGCCACTCGGTCACCGACCGGATCGCGGTGCTGCGCGGCAAGGGCCTCAACGAGCCGGTGATCCAGGACGTGGAGATCCCGGTGGACCGGCTGCCGGAGTTCCTGGAGTTCTTCCACCGCGATATCGGGATCTCCCCGGTCTGGCTGTGCCCGGTGCAACTGCGCGACCGCGAGGGCTGGCCGCTGTACCCGATGGACCCGGACAAGCTGTACGTCAACGTCGGTTTCTGGGCCACGGTGCCGCTGAAGCCGGGCGAGGCGCCGGGGCGGCACAACCGGGCCATCGAACGCGCGGTGACCGAACTCGACGGGCACAAGTCGCTGTACTCCAACTCCTACTTCGAGGAGGCGGAGTTCTGGCGGCTCTACAACCGCTCCGCCTACCAGCAGTTGAAGGATCGGTACGACCCGAAGGGCCGGCTTCCCGGGCTGTACGAGAAATGCGTGGGGGAAAGATGATTACCACGGAGCTTGAGTCGTGGTCACGTCGTCTTTGGCTGGCCGGGCACGTCGCTGGAATGACCATCGGGCATGAAAGCAAATCCCACGCGGCCCTCGATCTGAGCGGCAGGAAGGAGATCCGTTGATGGGCTGGGCAGAGGTGTTCACGCGCATCCTCGGAAGCGACGTCTCTGTGGAGATCCGCGCGTTCGACGGCAGCCGCGCCGGGCGTGCGGGGGCGGACGTGTGCGTAGAAATCCGTTCGCCACTAGCACTTTCGCATCTCGCCGCCGCGCCGGGCGAGCTCGGCCTGGCGCGCGCCTACGTCACCGGGGCGATCGAGGTGCACGGCGACATGCACACCGCGCTGACGGGGTTCCCCAGCGTGGCGCTCAACGACATCCCGCCGAGCCTGCGGCGCGAACTGGCGGTGAAGCTGGCCGGGTACCGGTTGTGGTGGCCGGTGCGACCGCCGGAGGTGGAGCACCGCCCGCGTGGCTGGCGGCACTCGAAGCGCCGCGACAGCAAGTCGATCTCGTACCACTACGACGTGTCCAACCGGTTCTACGAGTGGGTGCTGGGCCCGTCGATGGCCTACACCTGCGCGGTGTACCCAGCGGCGACGTCCACTTTGGAGGAAGCGCAGTTCACCAAGTACGACCTGGTGGCGCGCAAACTCGGCCTGCAGGAGGGCATGCGGCTGCTGGACGTCGGCTGCGGATGGGGCGGCATGGTCATGCATGCGGCCGAGCACTACGGGGTGCGCTCGCTCGGCGTGACGCTGTCCCGGCAGCAGGCGCAGTGGGCGCAGAAGACCATCGCCGAACGCGGGCTGGCTGACCTCGCCGAGGTCCGCCACCTGGACTACCGCGACGTCGCCGAGACCGGCTTCGACGCGGTCAGCTCGATCGGGCTCACCGAGCACATCGGCCTTGCGGAGCTGCCGGGCTACTTCTCTTACCTGGCGGGCAAGCTGCGCCCCGGTGGGCGGCTGCTGAACCACTGCATCACCCGTCCGGATGGCAGTCACGGGTCGCGGCCGGGCAAGTTCATCGACCGCTACGTCTTCCCGGACGGCGAGCTGGAGCCGGTAGGCACGCTCGTGTCGGCGATGAACGACAACGGCTTCGAGGTGCGGCACGAGGAGAACCTGCGTGAGCACTACGCGCTGACACTGGCCGGTTGGTGCCGGAACCTGGAGGAGCACTGGGACGAGGCAGTCGCCGAGGTCGGTTTCGGCCGGGCGCGCGTGTGGCGGCTCTACATGGCGGCCTGCCAGCTGGGTTTCGAGCGCAACATCGTCCAGTTGCACCAGGTCCTCGGCGTCCGCCTGGACGGCACCGACGCCCACTATCCCCTGCGTCCCACCTGGTAGTAGAACCCGAGTCGGCTGTTGAGGGCTCGTGAGCCCGTTTGATCGCTAGCTAGCGGCTGTTGGTGAACTCGGTCGCGCGGTGAACGGCCTGTTTTCCTCCATAGGCGAGGCGAGCAGGCCGTTCGCTTCAACAGCCGCACCCGCCACCACTACATCCAGACGCCGCTGCAGCGGCTCAAAGTGTTCACGGGCCTTTTCGGTACCCGCGATGAGTTCTGCCGCGGTGGCAGGTCTACCTGTTTGCGGCCAGCACGATGGCGACGAGACGGGAGACGGACATGTACGAGATCAAGCAGAAGATCATCACCAACCTCTGGTTCGACACCGCGGCCGAGGAAGCCGCGCGGTACTACGCCGGCATCTTCGACGACTCGCGCGTCGTGCACGTGCAGCGCTACGGCGAGGCGGGGCCGGGCGAAACGGGAACAGTCATGACCGTGCTTTTCGAGCTGGCCGGGCAGCAGTTCGTGGGCATCAACGGCGGCCCGCAGTTCAAGTTCACCGAGGCCATCTCGCTGGAGGTCCTGTGCGACTCGCAGGACGAGGTGGACCGGCTGTGGCAGCAGCTCAGCGAGGGCGGCGAGCCCGGCCCCTGCGGCTGGCTGAAGGACAAGTACGGCCTGTCCTGGCAGATCGTCCCGCGCCGCCTGTACGAGCTGATCACCGATGCGGAAGAGACCAAGGCCCAGCGGGCGATGAAGGCGATGCTGAGCATGGGCAAGCTCGACATCGCCACCCTTGAAACAGCAGCCGAAGGCTGAGCTGCCCCCAGCACCGCCGATCTTCGCGTTCTTCCCCGGGCTGGTGTTCGCTGCTGGCAAACTGCCGCTGGCAGCGAACGCGAGGCGAGAGGTGAGCGAGATTTCCAGGGAAGTGCGGGACTTCAGCGACATCGACCTGCTCCGACGCCGCTGCGAGTTCGGCGCGGCGAAGCAGGCCGCCGATGCGGCTCTAGCTGGAGGGGACAGCGTCGAACTGCGCATCCTGCGGGGCAGGGTGGCGCTGCGCCGGATCGCCATCCGAACCGCGCTGGAGGAGTTCGAGCGAGCGCTCGAACTCGACCCGGCATCCGAACGCGCGCACGCGTGGCGCATCGCCGCGTTGGAGCGCAGCTACCGCTACGCCGAGGCGCTGGAGTTCGCCGAGTCCGCGCTTGAACGGTTCCCGGCAGGCGTGTTCGTCCGCGTGGCGATCGGGCGCCTGCTCATCGAGATGCAACGACCGGACGATGCGATGCGCCACCTGGAGAAAGCGCTCGCGATCGCCCCGGATGACGTCAATGTCATCGAATGGCAATGCTTCGCGCTGCACGCCGCTGGTGAGCTGGACGCCGCCGTGGCGACTTCGCGCGAAGCGCTGCGCCGATTCCCGGGCGAGGCAGATCTCGTGGATCTGCTGGCCTTCCTGGAGGTCGAGCAGTTCCGCTACGAGGCGGCGTTGCGCACCGTGGACCGCGCGCTCGAACTAGACCCGTGGCACGAGCTCGCCCATGAGCGCAAGATCTTCCTCTTGCGGCTGCTGGACAGGTTCAAGCAAGCCGATCGGGCGGCCTCCGAGGCGCTCGCCCGGCTGCCGCATTCCCCGGATCTGGTCTGCGAGCACGCACTGGTCGCCAGTCGGCGAGGCCAGGACGATCTGGCCGTCGAGCGCATCGAGCGGGCCGCCGCATCGGACCCGGAAAACCCGTTCCTCGCCGACTGGTACGCGACGTTGCTCCGGGACGCGAAGCGGCCCGAAGACGCCGAAGCCGTGCTCGACGCGGCCCTGGCCGCGAACCCGGAATCTCCCCGGCTGCTGCTGGAACTGGCGTTGCTGCGCGAGGCCCAGGGTCGCCTGGACGAGGCGATCGAGCTGGTGAGGACCGCGGCGCGGATGGATCAGTACCTGCCGCGAGCCCGCAGCATGGAGGTCAGCCTGCTGCGCAGCGCAGGTCGGGCGGAGGACGCCGAGAAGGCGGCCAGGGATGCGCTGCGGCAGTTCCCCACATACAGACCGCTGCGGCTCGGGTTGGTCAACTCGCTCGACGTCCAGGACCGGGCCGATGAGGCCTTGCAGGAATGCGTCCGCTTCCTGGATGACTACCCGTATGACATCGGCCTGATCTCCGCCAGATGCAACCTGCTCAACGGGTTGTACCGCTACGGCGAAGAGCTGGCGGCGGCGCAAGAAGCGCAGCGCCGGTTTCCGGACGTACCGGCGCTGCGTTACCTGTTAGGGCGAATCCACCGGACCCGAGCGGACTACGACGCCGCACTTCCGTGGGTGGAAAGCACCCTGGACGTGGCTCCGGGCCACGTCGAGGCGTTGGAGTCCAAGGCCATAGTCCTCCGCCTGACCAACCGGTTCGACCGAGCTGAACAGGCCGCCCGGGAGGGGCTGCGCGAAGCCCCGCTCGCCCCCGAACTGCACGAGGAACTCTCCCTGGCGTTGTCTTGCCAGGGGCTGTACGACGCTGCGGTCGCTGCGCTGGAAGGCGGGCTCGAGGCATGCGGCGAGACTTGGTACCTGCGCCAGGCGTTGATCGCGGAGTACGTCCGCCAGGGCCGCTACGAGGAGGCGTTGCAGGCCACCGATCGTGCGTTGCGGTCGGACACCGGGAACGTGTCGGCCTTGCTGGAACGCTACGACATCTTGGTCGAGCTGCGCCGGTTCGGCGAAGCCGAGGCCGTCGCCGCTCGAATGGCCGAGGCGTTCGGTGCGGATGAGGACGTCATCCGCGAACTCGGATGGCGGGAGGTGCGCTTGGGCCGCATCGATGCGGCAATCGAGTTCTTCCGTCGCAATGCCAACAGCGACGATTCGATGCTCGCCTTGCAGGACCGCGTCAGGGCGCTGCGCATCGCCAATCGTTACGACGAAGCCGTTGCGTTGCTGCGCGAGCAGCTGGCGCGGGACCCGGATTCGCGGTTCCTCCTGGTGGAACTGGGCCGGACGTTCCGGCAAGCCGGCCGGTTCGAGGACGCCTTGCAGCTGGCGCGCCGGGCGAAGCGGGCGGAGCCGCATTCGCGGGTGGCGATATGGGACGAGGTCGTCGCATTGCGGCGGATGCGCCTGGCCGCGGAGGCCGAGGAAGCCACGCTGGCCGCGATCGAGCGGTTCCCCCACGACCTGGACTTCTTGCGTTTGCTGGGCGAGATCTACGTCGACACTTACCGACTCGACCAGGCGCTGTCTTGCGTGGACAAGATCCTCGCGATCAGGCCGCTCAGCCTCAACGCCGTCGTGCTGAAGGCCGGTGTGCTGCGCAAGCAGCGCAGGTATCGCGAAGCGGAGCACGTCGTGCGCGGTTACCTGCGGCGATACCCGGGTGATCGGTCGCTGCTGGTCGAGCTGGGCTGGATCGAGCTCGCGCAGCAGCGGTTCACCGAGGCGGAGAAGCACTTCTCGGCACTGCTCGACGACGCGTTCGGACCGGACGAGCGAGGCGATGCGCTCGTGGGCCTGGGCTGGGTGACGTTGCGCGGCAACAACATCCAGAAGGCGCAACGGCATTTCCGGGCCGCACTGGAGATCGACCCGCGCGACGACGAAACCCGGCTCTCGCTGGCCGCCGCGTTGCTGCGCGACGTCGGAACAGCGCAGCACGACGAGGTGGAACGGCTATGCGTGGGCGTCATCGAAGACGACCCGTGCGACGACGAAGCGCATGCGCTGCTGGGCGTGCTGAACTTCCGGCGCGGTAACCACGCCGCCGCCGAGCACCACCTGCGCACCGCCATCGAACTCGACCCCTACGTCGGCGCCCACGTCGACCTCGCCGCGCTGTACAGCCAGCTCGGGCGGTTCGAGGAGGCCGAGAAGCTGCTGGACCAGGCCGTCGAACGGGACTGGTACGACGTGCAGGCACACGTCGAGTTGGGCAACGTCTACCTCCAGCGGGACGTTGACGGCGGGGAGCAGCGGGAGTGGGCCGGGCGGGCGACGCAGCAGTTCCGCCAGGCGACCGTGCTGGATCCGGGCAACGGGACGGCCGCGATCGGCCTGGCGCGTTCGGTGGTGCGGTCCTCCGGGGACCTGGTGAGCGCGGAGGAGCCGCTGCGCTACGTGCTCGACCGGTCGGACTGCGACCTGCCGAAGTGGCGCCTGCAGGTCGAGTTGGCCCGGCTGCTGGTCCAGCGGGGCGACGCGACCGGCAGCGAGGACCTCTACCTGGAGGCGCTGGCGGTCGCCCGGGAGGCGATCGGTTCGGCCTCGGATCAGGCCGAACCGCACTTCGTGGCCGGTGTCGCGGCGTACAAGATCGGGGAGAGCGGCGACGTGCAACTCTCGTCGCTGCACTTCCGCCGGGCGATGCGGTACTTGCGCCGGGTGGAGAAGTTCGACAGCAGGCACTCCGAGGCGCACCGGGTTCGGGTGCTCGCGCAGCAGCGCATCCGGCGGGCCCGCTCCAGCCTGGTCGGCAGCACCGCGCTGATCACCGTGTCGCTGGTGATGCTGGCGTTGATGTGGGGCGCGTTCTTCCTGCGGTACCAGGTGCCAACCGTGCTGCTCGGCACCTTGACGCCGGTGCTCGTGGCGATGGTGGCGATCGGTTTCCTGCTGCCGCTGCTGGTCCGGCTGAAGCTGCCGGGCGGTCTGGAGGCCGATCTTTCCGCGAGCCTCCACCAGGTTTCCTCCGGGCCGACCGGTGAGGTCACCCTCGGTGCCGGGCGTTACGGGGGGCGGCGCAACGAGCAGGCGCGCTTTCGACCCGCATCGCTGAGCGAAGGTCCGCGTGGGGAGCTCTCCGGCCGCAGCTGACGAACAGGGCGCAGTATTGGGATCGCGCCGCGCCGCGATGTTGGTGGTCCGCAGCGAACGGACCGTTCGCTTGGGCGGATTCTCGGGGTCCTCGCAACACCTGATGGCCTATGTGGCTGTAAGTAGATCACGCAGGCGCTCGGCTGGAGTTTTCCAGCCGAGCGTTTTGCGTGGTCGGC
>NZ_JBSFLZ010000191.1:0-8052 GCF_053599315.1 Saccharopolyspora sp. NPDC000995 | reverse complement strand
AGCGGCACGCGACACAGGCCATGCACCCACCGGGACCGAGAGGTCACAACCCTATCCGACAGGGCTGCAAAAGGGATGGTGGCCTAGTGAGCGAAGAGCTTTCGACCGCGATGGAGGCTCGCCGATGACCGAACTAGTCGCGGGCGTCGACGTCGCGACCGCCAACGTTCGGGTGCAGGTCCACGATCCGGCGGGCGCGATGGTGGCATCGGCGTCCCGGCCGCTGCCTCAACCGGTGCGGTCGCGAGGTGGACGCTCCGAACAGGACGCGACCACTTGGTGGCCGGCGGTCCGCGACTGCCTCGCCGAATGCACGACGGCATTGGGCTCGCGAAGCACCGAGATCCGCTCGCTTGCGATCTCGGCGACCTCGGGCACCGTCGTTGCAGTCGATGGCGGCGGCGAACCGCTCACCGCTGCGCTGATGTACGACGACCGGCGCGCCGAAGCGGAAACGCGGATCGCCGCCGAGGTTGGCGCGGACCGCTGGCGGCGCACCGGGATCACGCCGTCGGCGGGCTCCGGACTGGCCCGGATCGGCTGGCTGGCGCGGCACCTCCCGGACGGCACAGCGCTGGTTTGCCACACCCCGGACCTCATCGCCTGGAAGCTGGTCGGGCACCCCATCGCCACCGACTCCAGCCACGCGCTGAAGAGCGGCTACGACGCAGTGGCAGGCGAGTGGGCGACCGAGGTCTTCGAGGCATTGGACGTGCCGGACCGCCTGCTGCCGGAGGTCGTGCGTCCAACGACGGTGCTTGGCGCTGTCGACGCGAGGGGAGCGGCGCAGAGCGGCCTGCCGGTCGGCTGCGAGGTGCGCGCCGGGATGACCGACGGCTGCGCCGGCCAGCTGGCGTGCGGAGCGGTCGACGTCGGGCAGTTCGTGACGATCCTCGGAACAACCTTGGTGCTGAAGGGAGTTGCGAAGGAACTCGTGCACGACCCGGCTGGTGCGGTGTACAGCCACCTGCACCCGGACGGGATGTGGCTGCCCGGCGGCGCGGCGAACATCGGCGGCTCTGCGCTGTCCGATGTGGACACCGCTGAGCTGCCGGACCTGGACGCGGCGGCGACCGATCGGGGACCGGCCAGCGTGGTCAACTACCCGCTGCGCGGTGAGGGGGAGCGGTTCCCGTTCCTCGCCGAGCACGCCACTCGGTTCGTGCTGGGCGCGCCGGAGGATCGGATCGACGAGTACCGCTCCCGCCTCGAAGGCGTCGCCTTCTGCGAGCGGCTCGCGCTGGAGCGGCTGGCCCAGCTCGGTGCCCCGGCGGAAGGCGCAGTGCGCACCGCTGGTGGCGGCGCCCGCAGCATCGCCTGGTGCCGGATCAGGGCGTCGGTCCTGGACGCCCCGGTACTGCGCGTCCGAGGCGCGGGAACTGCGTTGGGTGCGGCGCTGCTGGCGGCCAGCGGTTCGGTCTACCCGGGCCTGAGCACGGCGGCAGCCGCGATGGTGCCCGGAGGCGAATTCGTCGAGCCGGTGCCGGCGGAGGCAGCCCAACTGGAGGACAGCTACCGGCGGTTCCTCGACGAGCTCCGCACCCTGGGCTGGATCTCCACGACCTGATCAGGATTCGGCGAGGGCTTCGGCGACGGTGAGGCTGTCCTCGTAGACGGCGTAGCCCGTGATCAGGCCGGCCGGTCAGGTGCAGCGCGCAAATGTGGGGTGTACGGCCTGCCGGTGGCCTTCACCGTTTGGCGGATGTCACCGAGCATGACCGCTTCGTTGCTGTCCATGAGGATCCGGGACGTCGATTTGGCCGTCTCCCGGGCACGTAGAACGCGGCGATCGTACGGACGTGGTCGGCGGCGTCGGCCCAGGGTCGTCGAGTGCGACTACCTGACCGGGCGAGACGAGTCGCACCGCGTGCTTGGCGATGCGGGCCTTCTCGTCGGCTGCGTCGGCGATCCGGGCCCGGACTGAGGTCTCCAGCAGCGCGGTCGGCGTTGATGTCGCGCCGCCGCGCACCTTGCGCAGCCAACCTTGCTGTTCGAGGACGTCCAGGTCGCGGTGGATGGTCATGCCGCTGACGCCGTGCTTGGCGGCCAGCCCCTCGATACGGACGAACCCGCTGGCCAGCACTTCCTGGCGGATTTGCTCGCGCCGGTCATGCTGGTTGACCCGCACGCCGTCGTCCTCGGCCACGGACCCCCTCATCCCGCGTGTGTGCAACCGGAGTGATTATCACACGTGAGACGTGATATTCGGGGTGGATGTCACGTGGGGTTCACGGGCCGACGTTGTGGCACGGCCGTTTGCGCAGCTTCTCGACGTAGTCCTCGGGAGCCCCGGCGGCTTCGGCGGCGTCGGCCATCACGCCGAGATAACGCGCCGACGGCAGCCCGCCCTCATAGGCGTCCAGCACGTACAGCCAGGCCAGCACCGACCCGTCCAGCGTCTGCACCCGCAGCCGCAGCTTCTTGTGCATGCCGAGCTCGGCGCCCTCCCAGTTGTCGAGCTGCTGCTCGTCCTCCGGGCTGACGTCGTAGAGCACCGTGAAAACCTGGGAGCCCGGCTGCTCGACGATCGTGGCGAGGGCCCCTTCCCAGCTGTAGTCCTCGCCGCCGAAGGTCAGCCGCCAGTCCACCAGCCAGCCCGTTCCCGCCATCGGGGAGTGCGGGGCGCGCTTCATCATCTGGGCCGGATCCATGTTGGACCCGTACGCGGCGTACAGAGGCACGCCCAACAGGGTAGCGATCGACAGCCCATGCGGCGGAGCGGACTACGTCACGAATGTGGGTAACTGTTACGTCCGGGTCGATCACGTCGTCCCCGCGGGATGACCGTGAGTGGTCTGCGCCACGATGGTCAACTCGGGCGGTACCACCCGAATGACTGGACTCGTCGCAGCGTACGGTGGGTTCGGCGCCCACAAGGCAGGCGGACCGAGGAGGAGCGCGAAGTGACCCGCATCGTGATCATGGGAGGCGGCCCCGCCGGCTACGAGGCGGCGCTGGTCGCGGCTTCGAACGGGGCGGACGTCACGCTGGTCGAGCCGGAAGGCCTCGGTGGGGCGTGCGTGCTCTACGACTGCGTGCCGTCGAAGACCTTCATCGCCTCCGCGGGCGCCCGCTCCGCGTTCCGGGACGCGCGCGAGCTCGGTATCCGCACCAAGAGTGAGGACTCCGACGTCGACGTCGCGGTCGTGCACGGCCGGGTCAAGGGCCTGGCGCTCGCGCAGTCCGCCGACATCCGCTCCAGGGTCCGCCGCGAGGGCGTGAAGATCCTGCCCGGCCGCGCGCGGTTCACCAACCCGACCAAGGGCATGGCCGTCCACCACATCGGCGTCGACCTCGCCGACGGCGGCTTCGAGGAACTGGCCGCGGACGTCGTCCTGATCGCCACCGGCGCCACACCCCGCATCCTCAAGGGCGCCGAGCCCGACGGGGAGCGGATCCTGACCTGGCGGCAGCTCTACGACCTGCCCGAACTGCCAGAGCACCTGGCCGTGATCGGCTCCGGTGTGACCGGTGTGGAGTTCGCCTCCGCGTACACCGAGATGGGTGTCAAGGTCACCATGATCTCCAGCCGCGACCGGGTGCTGCCGCACGAGGACGCGGACGCCGCTGCGGTGCTGGAAGAGGTGTTCGCCGAGCGTGGCACCGAGGTCGTCAAGCACGCCCGGGCGGAAAAGGTGGGAAGCACCGACTCGGGGGTGCTGATCCACCTCGCGGACGGGCGGCAGGTCGAGGCCAGCCACGCGCTGATGACGGTCGGCTCGGTACCGAACACCACCGACATCGGCCTGGAGCGGGTGGGCCTCGAGCTCGACCGCGGCGGCTACATCCCTGTCGACCGGGTATCGCGGACCAACGTGCCCGGCGTCTACGCGGCAGGCGACTGCACCGGTCTGCTGTTGCTGGCTTCGGTGGCTGGCATGCAGGGCCGCATCGCGATGTGGCACGCGCTCGGCGAAGGCGTCACGCCGATCAAGCTCAAGACCGTCGCGGCCAACGTCTTCACGCACCCGGAGATCGCCACGGTCGGGATCAGCCAGCAGGCGATCGACTGCGGTGATGTGCCCGCGCGGACCGTGATGATGCCGCTGGCCACCAACCCGCGGGCGAAGATGGAAGGCCTGCGGCGCGGTTTCCTGAAGGTGTTCTGCCGCCCGCAGACCGGCGTGGTCGTCGGTGGCGTCGTGGTGGCGCCGAACGCCAGCGAGCTGATCCTGCCGATCGCGCTTGCGGTGCAGAACCAGGTGACGGTGGACAACCTGGCGAACACGTTCTCGGTTTACCCGTCGTTGTCCGGCTCGTTGACCGAGGCCGGTCGCCTGCTGATGCGCCACGACGACCTGGGCTGAGTGGCGACCGGGCGGCCGGGACTGCTCGGCCGGATCGGGTTGATCCGCGGACTCGCGCTCCGACGCTAGAGTCTCGCAGCGGAGCTTTGGGGCCGCCCGAGGTTTTCTGCTCGACGGGACTTCCGCTTCACCTGGTGATCACCACTCTGATGCTGCTCGGCAACGCATGCCCGCTGTGCTGGATTCGGCCTCGTTTGCGACCGTTGTTGGTGGGGGTACCCGCCGCGCCCGGCGGGCCCGGTGGAAAGGGACGGGCGAGGCCATGAGCGAGCTGCCGGTGTTGATCTACGATGGCGACTGCGGGTTCTGCACGCGTAGCGTGCGGCTCGCGGAGCGGTTGCCGGTGCGCATGCGCATCCAGGCTTGGCAGGAGGCGGATCTCGCGGCGATGCGGACAACCGCGGACCGGGCCCGGCACGAGGTGCTGTGGGTGGCCACGTCCGGTCGGGTGTTCGGCGGCGCGGCCGCCGTCGCGGAACTGCTCAAGGAGTGCCGCGTGCCGTGGTCGGTGCTCGGTTGGGGCCTGTCCGCCCCGGTGCTGCGGCTGCTGGCCGATCGGGCGTACAGGTGGGTCGCGGCGAACCGCTTCCGGTTGCCCGGTGCCACCCCGGCGTGCCAGCTGCCACCCGCCGAACGCCCCGGCCATTCGGATCGTTGTTGACCGAGTCGATCTCGGCCAAAAGTACTAGGTGCGGACGCCTCTTTCCTGGCCGATCGGTTGATCTAGGCTGCCAATTCGGCTGAGCCGCTGGACCGCCGCCGAGCCCTAACTTGGATGTCGTTCGGGGGTACGAACAGGCCCGTGCCCTCCGCTCCAGGGGACCGGCGGAGGGCACGGCCGCAATCCAGAGTTGGTGCGTCTTGAGCACCAGAGCGGCAGGAATGGCGAGGTGGCTTGAGATGTACGGGAAGGCGTTCGCACCGGAGTACCAGGGGCAGCTCCGGGACATGTCGGTCAACACGGCTTACGAGGACGTGCTGGCGGCAGCGTTGGAACGCGAGTCGCAAGCGGAGGACGAGGGTTCCGGGCTGGAGCTCGCGCAGGCGCGCCTGGCGGTTGCGGAGGCGTACCGGCGCCTCGGCCAGCTCGAAGAGGCGGACGCGGCATGGCGCGCGAGCTACCGGGCGGCCCGCGACGCGGGCGAGCAGGGCGCGATGGCGTGGGCGCTGTGGAGCGGCGGCACCCTGGCCCGGCAGCGCGGGCAGATGACCGCCGCGGTGCGCTGGCTCAGCTCCGCGCGGGACCTGGCCAAGAAGTCCGGCGAGCTGATCGCGTACGGCTATTCGGTCGCCGGGATCGCCGAAACGCTGCGGATCCGGGGGGATTACGAGGAGGCCCGCGTGCTCCACGAGGAGCTGCTGGCGGAGGCCCGTCGGCGGGGCGAATGCCGGCACACGGTGTGGGCGTTGGAAGGCCTGGCGCAACTCGACCGCAACGCGGGTGACCTGGACTCAGCTTGGCGGCGGTTCGAGGAGGCTGCCGAGATCGCCGAAGCGGGCGGTGATGAGCGGGGCCTCGCCTGGGCGTTGCGGGGGCTGGCGGACGTCATGTCGTTGCGCGGGGAACACGACGAGGCCCTGCGCCTGCTCTCGCGCGCCGAGCAGATCTGCCGCCGGATGGACCTGACCAGCGCCCTGGCCTACAACCGCAAGATGCGCGGCAATGTCCTCTTCCGCGCCTGCTGGTACGGGGAGGCCGCACGCACCTACCGGGATGCGCAGAAGATGTTCCGGTCCATCAACGAACCACGCGGTGCCGCGCTTGCCGAACTTGGCTTGTTGAAGAGCCGCGACAAGCTGGGCCGACCACGACCGGCCACCGAAAGGGATCTGCGCGCCCTGCGGGACGCGTTGGACAGCCGGGAACTGCGGCACACGAGGCGAATGGTGGAGGAGGCGATCAGCGAAATGGCAGAGATCGCAGCTTGAGCGCCCCGCCTCGTGCGCGCGAAACAACTGGTCTAAGACTGGGCGTTCTCCGCTTCTGGCCGCGGGGTTTGGAACGGAAGCTGTGCCCCAATTCCCGGCCGAGGCCGAAGTAGTGGCGGAAGTGGTAGATCAGCGGGCTCCACTCCGTTGGATCGACGTGGTGGGCGCCGGGAATTACGAGGTGCGGGCCGCAGTCCACCCGCAGCACGTGTGCCTCGATGTTGCGGAAGTTCTCGGCGGCATCTGCCTGGACCCGGGTCGCCCGGGCCTCCAGCTGAACCGGGCACTCGGCGACGCGGGGCGGGTGCACCAGGTCGGAGGGCGCTGGGCGAAGTCCGGCGGCGCCGAACTTGTCCGGCTCGAAGCGGAACATGCAGCGCTTTTGGTCCGGGACCGGGTTCTGGCCGGTCAGGGGCGCCAGTCGTTCAACAGCGTTCGGCGAGGCGGCGCAACGACTCGATGGTCCGCACGCGATCCACGTTGAACGTGCCGAGCATCAGCCGGCCGACGTTGGCGATCGTGTCCCCGGTGAAGAGAATTCGGCTCTTTGACAAATAAACAGCGATGCTCCCATGTCCCATCGGTGTGCCCCGGAATGGAAAGCACCCGCGCGCCGCCCGCGAAGTCCAGCACATCCCCGTCGTCGAGTTCGTGGTCGACCGGGGAGGCGCAGGCGGGACATTAGGGTTGATGATCTCGAACAGGGGGCGTTCCCAATCGAGCAGCACCCTGACGATGTTTCTCGACGAGACCATGGCCGTGGTGCCGCAGCTCGAACGGGCGTACGCGGCGGACCGTCCGGGTCTCATCGTGTACGACATCGCGGCCTTCCCCGGCCTCGTGCTGGCCGAGAAGTGGCAGGTGCCCTGCATCCAGCTATCTCCGGCCCACGTCTACTTCGAGGGCATCGAGGAGACCTTGGGCATCGAACCGTCGCCCGAGTCTTCCGCGGTGCACGCCAGTTACGATGAGTACTTCGCCCGGCAGGGTGTCGAGGTGACCTTCCAGGACATGGGGAAGCCGCGCTGGGGCATCGTGACCATTCCCCGGACGTTCCATTACGGGGAGCGGGTTTCAGACGCGTTCGACTTCGTCGGCCCGATGCTCACCCGACCGTGCGTTCCAGGGGGATTGGCAGGCCCCGGATTCCCGTCCGGTGCTGGCGATCTCGCTTGGCTCGGCCTACAACCACCAATTGGAGTTCTACCGCAAATGCCTCCGGGCGTTCGCTGACCTCGACTGGCACGCGGTGATGTCTCTCGGGCGGGCCACGGACCAGGCGGAATTCGGTGAGATCCCGCCCAATGTCTAGGTGCGGCAATGGATTGCGCAGCTCCGGATGCTGTCGCAGGCGAGCGCGTTCATAACGCACGCGGGTATGGGCGGCATGACGGAAGGCCTGTCCCAACGGGGTGCCGCCGATCGCGGTTCCGCAGGCGGCCAACCAGTTCATGAACCGGCCCGGATAGTGGAACTCGACCTGGGCACCCGGCTGGAGGGCGAGACAGTCACCCCGGAGCAGCTCCGGGCCGCCTTGGAGCAGGTCACCACCAGTGAGGTAGTTCGGCGGCGGTTGAAAGAAATGCGGCAGGAGATCCAGGAAGCCGTTGGCTTGCGGCGGGCCGTCGAAATCCTCGAATCCATGCTGTGACGAGCGATGTAGAGGTGGGCTGCCGGGAAACCCCCGGTGGCCCACCGCTCGGCAACGCGAAGCAACCACGGCTAGCCGGGCATTCCGCACATGAGGGTTGATCAACTCGGCCTGGTCGTCATGTTCTGGTATTTGATCATCTTGGTTTGGTCGGGTCGACACCGA
>NZ_JBSFLZ010000190.1:0-8457 GCF_053599315.1 Saccharopolyspora sp. NPDC000995 | reverse complement strand
CCGGAAGCTTCCGGAGCGGCCCGCATCGCCGTTGGGAGGGACGGTCAGGAGGTGAATCGCTTGAGCTGCTTGTTGCTGCCGTTGAAGACGTCCTGCCCACCGGGGAACGCGCCCTTGTCGCTGCTCTGCCAGATCGTCTGGTAGCCCCAGCCGGCCGGCAGCGGGCCGATATCGGGGGCGTAGCGGGCGATCCACAACGGATTGTTCGGCGCGAAGTCCGGATTAGACGCCGTGCAGCGGTTCCACCAGTTGGTGGTGGTGTAGATGACCGGGAAGCGCCCGGTCCGGGCGTGGTAGGTGTTGCTGAAGTCGGCGATCCACCGCGACATCGCGGCTGGGTCCAGGCCGTAGCAAGCCTCCCCGTAGGGGTTGTACTCGATGTCCAGCGCCCCCGGCAGGGTGCGCCCATCGCGCCTCCAGGCCCCGCCGCTGTCGACGAAGAAGTTGGCTTGGTCCGCTCCGTTGGAGCGGTCCGGCAGGCCGAAGTGGTAGGAGCCGCGGATCATGCCGACGGCGTGCGAGCCGTCGTACTGCTGCCCGAAGCGGTCGTTTTGGAACCCGTTGCCCTCGGTGGCCTTGATGTAGGCGAACCGTGCGCCGTCGGCCCAGGCCTTCGGCCAGTCGACATCGCCCTGATGACCGCTGACGTCCATTCCGGACACCGCGCCTGCGGGGTGGTAGCGCGGCTGCGCGTCGCGCGAGCCTTCGACGCTGTAGCCCGCCCAAGCGCCGTTGGGGTCGTTGGGGTTTAGTCGCGGGGTCATGGGCGCAGGGGCGGCGTGGGCAACGCCACCGGCAAGGCCCGCCGCGGCTATCACAGCCGCGAGCAGCGTGGAAGTCCTACGTGGACGGCGGGAACTGCTGCGGCCCAGACGTTGCCGGGGACTGCTGTCGACCGGACCGCCGAATCTGCGAAGCACTGCACACGCCTCCTCACCAACGCAGGCAGCGTCGTCGAGTGGAACCGGCCGTTCGGTGTCGGACCGGGTGGTGCTTTGGATCTTGCGCGTTGGGAGGATAACCCGGCATGTGGGAGCGCGCCGGGTTTCGACGCGCCGTTTCGCCGGATTTGCCCCGAGTAAACACTCGGTCGTCCACTGTGGTGCCACGGCATCGAGCCCAGCGTTCGACCTGGAGTGACCTACGTCTCCCGATTGGAGAATCGGCGGCCGGTCAGGTAGGTCTCGTGCATGGCACAGCGAACGGGCGGTCCAGGAGCGGGGCGGTACAAGGATCGGCGGCCGGGCGATCGCAGGCGTGACGACCGACCACGCGGCGACCGTGGAGACGAGCAGGCGCTGCGGCAGGAACTGCGCGCCATGCACGGTGCCAGCTACGGCCGCTACAAGTCGCTGAGCGGTCGCTGGTCATTCGGTGGGTTCACGTTGGAGGTCCAGCGGGTGCAGCCGGACCCGTACGCGCCGGCCAGCCGCTGCGAGGTCCGGGTGGATCCGGCGGTCGCGGGCTTCCCGGCGGAGTTGTGGTCCACGTCGGTGCGGGCGCGGGCGCTGGCCGGCTACTTGGTGCGAGCGGCGTACCGCAGGCTCCGCGACAGCCGGTTGCGGGTGGACGCCGGTCGGCAGCAGGTGCTGGACCGCAGTGCCTGCCAGATCGCGGGCGGGTCAGTGGTGCTCCGGCTGGGCATCGACCTGCCGGGGCGGGGCCGAACGATCGATGGCAGACAGGCGGAGCAGGCGTTGTGCGACGAATTGCCCGACGTGGTGGAGGCGGCGCTTCGCTGGGCGAGCGCCGAGCAGCACCTGCTGCGGGAGTTCGTGGATTCCATTGAGGACACCGACGCGCTGCGCCGGATGCTGCCGCGGCTGGGCCTGGTGGCTTTCGTCGCCGACGGCTCGATGCTGCCCCGGCGCAGCGGCGTCGACGAGCGGCCGCTGTCCGGCGGGGTGCCGTTCGCCTCCCCGGAGTCGATGCGGGTCGAGGTGGAGCTGCCCAACCGCGGCCGGGTGCGCGGCATGGGGGTGCCCGAGGGAATCACGCTGATCGTCGGGGGCGGTTTCCACGGGAAGTCCACGCTGCTGCGGGCGCTGGAGCTCGGCGTCTACGACCACATACCGGGCGACGGCCGGGAACTGGTGGTATGCCGCGAGGACACCGTCAAGGTGCGCGCGGAGGACGGGCGGCGAGTGCACCGCGTGGATGTCAGCCCGTTCGTCAGCCACCTGCCCACCGGCACCGACACCGCCGACTTCTCTACCGACAACGCCTCCGGCTCCACCTCCCAGGCCGCGGCGATCGTGGAGGCGGTGGAGGCCGGGGCGAAGGTGCTGCTGGTCGACGAGGACACTGCGGCGACGAACTTGATGATCCGCGACGCCCGGATGCAGGCCCTGGTGGCCAAGGAGTCCGAGCCGCTGACGCCGTTCGTGGACCTGATCCGGCCGCTGCGGGCCGCGCACGGGGTGTCGACGGTGCTGGTGATGGGTGGCTCCGGGGACTACATGGACGTCGCCGACCAGGTGCTGATGCTGGACGCCTACCACGCTCGCGACGTCACCGTACGCGCCAAGCAGCTGGCCGCGGCACCCACCGGTCGCCACTCCGAGGCCCAGGCCTTCCCGCAGGTTCGGCACCGCGTGGTGGATCCACACTCGATCGTCAGCGACCGATCGAAGATCCGCGCCCGGGGAGTGGACGCGCTGACCCTGGGGGAGTCCACTGTGGAACTGCGCGGGGTGGAGCAGGTGGTCGACCCCGCGCAGGTCACCGGGATCGGGCTGGCGCTGGTCAGCTGCGCGCGGCGCGGGGTGCTGGACGGCACCCGCACCATCGCGGAGGTGCTGGACGCCTTCGCCGCGGACGTCGCCAAGCGCGGTGTCACGGCCGTCGATGAGCACTACGTGGGGGACTTCGCCGTGCCGCGGCGCTTCGAGTTGGCGGCCGCGCTGAACCGGCTCCGGGTGCTGCGGGTCGCCGGTTTCCGCACCTGAGGAGGTTTGCCCATCGGCTGCGGGCGGGCATCATCGAGGCGAGTGGTTTCCCCGATGTGCTGTCGTGCGCACGCGCGGCGGGCGGGAGGCGAGTGATGCCTCGCATGAGTTTCCCGGAACGGACCACCACCGGTTACGCCAACCGCCGGCACGCTGGCCGGGTTCTGGCCCAGCGGATGACCGGACTTGAGCTGGTCGACCCCGTGGTGCTCGGATTGGCCAGGGGAGGGGTGCCGGTGGCCGCCGAGGTGGCCCGGATGTTTAAGGCGCCGTTGCGGGTCTGCGTCGCGCGCAAGATCGGCGCGCCGAGTCAGCCGGAGCTGGCCGTGGGCGCGGTGACCGCGGACGGGCCGGCGAGCTATGACCCGCAGCTGGTGCGCTCGTTCCACCTCGACGAGCGGACCCTGCGGGCGGCCTGCGAGCGGGAACGGGCTGAGGCGCGGCGCCGGGAGCGGTTGTTCCAGCGCGGCGAGCCGCTGCCGATGGCCGGACGTGACGTGGTGCTGGTCGACGACGGGCTGGCCACCGGGGCGACAGCCCGCGCGGCGGTGCGGATGCTGCGTGAGTCGTCACCGCGGAGCGTGGTGCTGGCCGTCCCGGTGGGCTCGCCGGACGCTGTCACCGCGTTGCGAGCGGAGGCGGATGTGGTGGTGTGCGTGCTACAACCGGTCGGTTTCGCGGCGGTAGGGCAGTGGTACCGCAACTTCAGCGCCACCACCGACGAGGAGATCTACGAGATTCTGCATGACTTCGACTGATTGTGCGGATCTTGCCGATCTAGAGTTCTCGACCTTCAAGGGTACATCCAGCGCCCACATTTTTTTGGTAGTAACTGTTATTTCAGTGTCGAATGAATTTAATGCTCTACACGACCACAGCCCGCTCAAAATCCGCTCTGGGAGGCTGGTATTCCTCGGGAAGTACCCGGCAGGTGCCTCGAACTTCCAGGCACAGGGTGATCACGATCCTGTCGGAGAACATCCACGACAACCGGTTCCTGCGGCTGGTGGGCAACATGCTCAAGCCCGGATACCTGGAGGACTGGACATGGGGTGCCAGTCCGGGGCTCCCCAGGGCGGGGTAGCCTCGCCGATCCTGCCCTCGACCTACCTGCACAAACTGGACCAGTTCGTCGACACAGCTCTATACCGGAGTACACCCGAGGCATCCGCAGGGCGCGTAACCCTGCCTACCTGGGCCTGCAAAACCAGCTGGCCAAAGCCCGTCGACGTGGTAACCGCCCATTGGCGCGGGCACTGCGACGGAGGATGGTCAGCCTGCCCAGCGCCGACCCGGATGATCCGGGATTCCGGCGGTTGCTGTATTGCAGGTATGCAGATGACCATCCCGACAGGTAGAACGGGGCTCCGTCCTTCCCGAGGAGCGCCGGTGCGGATCGTTTACTCTCGCTCGCCTACCGCGACCCAGTCACTGCTCCGGCAGCGGCACATCCTCACCGAGGCCGGGCTTTTGATCCGGACCGACGGAGTCGCCGAGGGGTTCCACCCGGCCGAGGGGGTGCTGCTGTTCGAGGACTCGGCGACCACCTCCAAGATCCCCGCACTGCAGCGGCCCGCATTCGCCAGGGTCGCCTCCCCCGCGCACCCCGGCGACATCCTCACCGAACTCTCCCAAGGATAAACCGCTGGTAACCGACGCCCGCACAGGCGCGGCCCGGTTCCTCGGCTACGAGATCACCGTCCAGCACAACACACGAAGAAGACCGGCCCGGTACCGGGTACCGGCCGGTGATGATGCCTGGCGTCCGCATCGGGCACGGGCGATTATGGCTTCGGGTTGGTGGTGGTCGACGACGTGCCGGATTACGGCATCGTCGGTGGCAACCCGGCCAGGCTCATCCGCCGCCGGTACGACGACGCTGATGGGTCGAGCGTTTATTGGCGCTGGCCTGTGGCATTGGCCGCTGGAGCACATCACGGTCCACGACCGGACGATCATGTCCTGCAGCATCGACGCCGTGGCGGCGATTGCCCCGGAAGCCAGGTAGGCCCCGTTGGCCGAGTGGAAATTCGCGGGTGCTCGGCAGCATTTGTTTTGGTAGTTCTTGCGATTTCAGTGTTGATCAAAACTATTCCTACGTACCAACCCTCACCAATGCCCGCCACAACGCGATAACCTCGCGGCACCCACTCCTGCGCTGGGGAGAACCGGGGGGACTTGGACCACCGGTCGGGGGTCTTCTGGCGCGTCGGGGTGGAGATGGGTGTCCGTCTCCGGTTGATTGGTTCGTTATGACTGCCGCTGGACCTTCCGACAACACACCGCCGCAGGCGGGTAGGCACACGCCACCTCGGCGGTCGGGTACGAGACGGAGCGCCGATTCTGGCGAGTCGGGTTACTCGGCCGAGGTCTCGTGGCAGGTGGGAGAGGCGGCTTCGGCGCTGGGTGATCGCCTGCGCGACCCGGCGGTGGCGCATACCGTCGAGGAGATCGAGCAGGTCATGCGCGGGTTCTCGCTCACGGTGGAGGGCATGTCCGCCGGTTGCGCCGGGGTGACGGAGTGGCTGCGGGCGGCGGGGCACGTCGGCCCGCTGTCCGGGCATGCCAGTGTGATGGCGGAGCGGCTGTCGCACATCGGCAAGGAGTTGGCCCGGTTGGCTGAGGCGATTGAGAAGGCGCAGAAGCGCGCGAGCTGAAGTCGAGTTTCCGGTCAGACCTTTGAAGTTGGTTATGCTAACAACATAGATTGACTGGGGCGGCGGCTGCCCGCGTTCCAGCAGATGAACGTGGTGGCGCGCGCGGGCGTGGACGGTTGGCGCGGGCCATGGTGCTCATGATCGCCTTTGGTGCGGTGCTGCAGGCGCTCGACGCGTGGCTCGTCTCCGGGCTGTACCTGGCGACCGCGGTGGGCTCGCCGACCGCGGGGCGACTGGCGGATCTGTTCGGGCCGCGCCGGGTGTTGCTGGCCTCGGTGGCCGCGCCGTTCGCGCCGACCTCGGGCTGGATGAAGCTGCGTTGCCAGGCGAGAATCGTTGCGGGTTGGACGGGGAAGATGTCGTGCCAGCGGCCGGGGAGTAGCGAGGACAGGCCGGCGAACCAGAAACGGTCCGTTGGCTTGTACCGGACTTGACCGGTGATGTGGCGGCGGAGGATTGGCTGCGCGAACGCGGCCTACTACTCGCGGCCTGCCGGCAAGCCGAGGTCGACGCCTGGTGCGCCGGCGCTTACACCGCCCGGCGGCTCGCCCAAGCCCTCCTGCGCTGGGCGAACGCGAAACAAGCTGCTGGCCCGCGTGACGCTCCCGCACAAGGACACCCGCAACCCGGCCTATCCGGATCGGCGAACCACCCACGCCGGTCCCGGAGCCCTTCGCCGGGCTGCTACAACAGCACATTCAGCAGCGGCTCAACCTCACCACCGCCACCAACTCCGAGGCACACTGTCTGTTCCCCGGCCGACGCGGCGGCCAACCCATGACCACCGACACGGTCGAACGCCGCCTCCGCCGACACGGCATTCGCACGCTCACGGGCCACACGGCGGCGCTCCGGCAACTCGTCCTCCAAGCACCCGCGCCGGTGGTCGCCAGGATGCTCGGCTACACCCTCGACCACGCTGCCCGGCTCGCCACCGAGGCCAGTGGTGCCTGGGCCCGCTACGCCCCGATGACCACTCCAGGGCTGTCAGGTTTTCGGTGTAACTGTTGATTTCGGTTTTATCGGCGTCCGGCGGACAGGCGTCCGTCGAAGGTGCTCTCGAAGGCGTTGAGGGCCTTCTTCCAGCGGCTGGACCAGCGCTTGCGGCCCGTCCCGGTGGGATCAAGACCCATGATTGCGAGGTAGACGCACTTCAAGGCAGCCTGCTCGCTGGGGAAGTGGCCGCGAGCGTTCACCGCGCGGCGGATGCGCGCGTTGATGCTCTCGATGGCGTTGGTCGTGCAGATGATCGTGCGGATCTCGGTGTCGAACTGCAAAACGGCACGAACTCCGCCCACGCGTTGGTCCACAGCCGCACGATCGCCGGGTACCGGGCCTCCCACTTCTCGGCCCAGGACTCCCGAAGCTACGGCCAGGTGCCAACTGGGGCGTTGTAGCTGGTCATCGCCTATGGGTTTCGGCGGCCGCAAGCGAGGGCTACGCACGGGGTGAGTATCATCTGGTGAGCCGTGAGGACTGGCCCGACGTACTCCCGGCGGTGGTGCTGGGCGCGAACCGCCGGGCACCGCGCATCAACGATGACCCGTTGATGGCTAACCTTCGCGATGCCGGTCGCCCTGCCGCGGCGGGCATCACGATTTCCCTTTTTGCGTGGGGGAAAGTCAGCCTCTGATATGTCTGTTGTGGACATAGAGTGTCTATTCTTGGTGATCATGGACGTGCGATTACCACACGTCAGGGTATTGGTCACCTGATCGTGTCGCGGGGACGGGCGCTAGCGTCCGCGCCCGTGAAGCGGGACTGGGAGACCGAAGAGCTGATCGCGCAGTGGACGCTGGTCGAGGATGACTGGCGGCTGCTGGGCACCAAGACGGGTGCGACGCGGCTGGGATTCGCGCTGATCCTGAAATACTTCGAGATCGAGGGCGAGTTCCCGCGCTACGGCGAGCAGGTCCCGCCGGCCGCGGTGGAGTTCGTGGCCGAACTGGTGAAGGTCGATCCGACCGAGTTCGCGAAGTACTCCTTCGACAACCGCACGGCCAAGCGTCACCGCACGCAGGTCCGGGAGGCGTTGGGCTTCCGGCCGGCGACCGAGGACGACGAAGGTCGGTGGACCGACTGGCTGGCGTCCGAGCAATGCCCGGTGGAACAAGACCGAGGCCGGTTGGGGGCGGCGTTGCGGCACCGGTGCCGCAGTGAGGGGGTGGAGCCGCCGAGTGAGGGGCAGATCGAGCGCGTGATCGGCTCGGCGCTGCGTCGGCACGAGACGGCGTTCGCCCAGCAGATCGTGGGCAGGCTCGGCTCCGAGGTGTGTGCCGCGTTGCAGGATCTGCTGGAGTCCGAGGGTGCGCTGGCCGAGGTGAAGGCCGATCCGGGCTCACTGGGGCTGGATACGCTGCTGTCGGAGATCGCGAAGCTGACCACGGTGCGGGCGTTGAAGCTGCCCCAGGATGTGTTCGCTGACATCTCTGCCCGCCTGGTGGCGGCGTGGCGGTCGCGGGCGGCGCGGATGTTCCCCTCGGATTTCGCCGCCTGCGACGCGCCAGTGCGCTACACGCTGCTGGCGGCGTTGTGCTGGATACGGCAGGCCGAGATCACCGACGAACTGGTCGGGTTGCTGGTCGACCTCGTGCAGAAGATCAACGCCCGCGCCGAAACAAGGGTGGAGAAGGAACTGCTCGGTGACCTGGTGTCGGTGCCGGGTAAGAAGGGCATCTTCCTCAAGGTGGTCACCGCGGCGCTGGACCACCCGGACGAGGTGGTGCGCAAGGTGGTGTGGACGGCGGTGCCCGGCGGGGAGAAGACCCTGCGCAAATTGGTCAAAGATCTGATGGCGGGCAGCCGGGAGGTGCGGGAACGGGTCCGCTACCAGTTGCGCGGCTCCTACAGCC
>NZ_JBSFLZ010000189.1:0-8609 GCF_053599315.1 Saccharopolyspora sp. NPDC000995 | reverse complement strand
GAAGTCGCTGTAGCTCGTCGCGCAGGGTCGGCCAGGTGGTGGCTGTGCGGGTCTCAGCGATGCGGATCAGTAAAAGGGCCAGCCAGCAGAGCAGGACGTGGGCGCGTATGCGTTTCTCGATTCGGTGGTAGACCGGTCGCAGATCGATGATCTGCTTCATGTCACGCCAGCCACGCTCGACTTCCAGGAGTTGCTTGTAGCCCAGGGCGATGTCCTCGGCCGAGAGTGTCGGGTCGGAGGTGCGGAGTAGGAACTTGCCGTCGAGTTTCGTTTCGCGGTCGATGGCCTTCTTGTCGACGCGCAGCAGCCCGCCAGGCGTGGTGCGCAGGTACCGCTTCAGGCCCGGCTTGGTGGAGATGACGCCTTCGAGCTTCGCGCGTTCGGGGCGTGACAGCTTGTCGCTTTCGGCGATCGCTTCCTCCAGCAGGGCGACCATCCGTTCGCGGATGTTCGCGTCGCGGACGGCGGCGTCGGGGTTGAAGCAGACCACGAACCTGTCGTCGGCAAGGTCGGCGTCCAGCCGTACTTCCTTGACTTCCAGGTTGCCCGCCACGGTCTTGTACCGGCCCTGGCGTGAGAGTGCGGCGCGGGCTTCGGGGCTGGCGCCGCGCAGCTTCTCCCCAAGGATGTAGTGCCCGCCGGCCCGTTGCAGGTAGCGGCGATTGTCCGCAGAGGTGAAACCGCGGTCGGCGACCCAGACCACCCGTGACAGCGACCAGTCCCGCATGTCGTCCTTGACCTGGCGGATCAGGGCACTGTCAGCTGTGTTGCCCGGCCATGACCAACAGCGGACAGGGATCCCGTCGCGGGTGACGGCCATCCCGACGACGATCTGCGGCAGATCCGGGCGGGAGTCCTTGGACTTGCCCCAGGTGCGAAACCCGGTCTCCTTCACCGTGTCCTCGCCGTCGGTGACGATGTTGCCGCGCTCGTCGCGAGCAACGGGTGAGTCGGCGTCCCCGATCTCGAAGTACGTGGATGTGGTATCGAAGAACAGCAGATCGACTTCGAGGTTGAGCAGGTCCGCGGTGTTGTCATAGACGATGCGCGACAGCTGCGGCTCGACCTCGACGAGCCAGTCCATCGCCCGGTAGCAGGCCTCGTCGACGACGGAGTCCAGGCCGTCGATGACGACGTCGTACTCGAGCCAGCGGGTCGCGGCCAGCTTCGAGGACGGGGCCAGCGCCCGGTTCGCGACCAGCGCGAACAGGATCCGCTCGACGCGGTCGTCCATCCGCGTCCCGGCCAGCATCGTGCGCATCGCTTGATCGATCCCCAGCCGGCGCCACAGCCCGTCCAGGACGAACGACCCACCCAGCGGCCGTGATTCGGTGAACGTCAGATCCGCCGTGGTCCTCGCGGCCAGCGCGTCGCCTGGTTCCAGCAGCCGGCACAGTGCCGCCACCAGCCGCCGGATCCCCGCGGTATCGAGTTGGTCCTCGCGGCCGAAGGAGTAGAGCACCTTGGTCTTCGACGCCTTCGCGGCCGGGTCCCACTCGTTGTGGGCCAGTTGCAGGTAGCCGATCACCTGACCGTCGCTGGTCCGTCGGGTCGAGCGCTTCACATACACGGCGACCAACTCTAGCGATCAACCTCCTATTCGATCAAGCCAATCCAGCAGGTCACAGTATGTAACTGCTTGAATCGTGTCACTAGGGGTTTCTGCTGTTTCCACCAGGACACAGTGCCCTGACCTGGAGCGACGCCGCCGATCGTGTCGTCAGAGCCCAATTATCTGTGGAACGCGGGGGTTTTGGCTCGTCGGAAACGATGCGCCCGGTCTTCCAACAAAGCCTCGGCGTACCGGGCGCGCTTTCGAACCACCACCACGAACGCCGACAGGTGCTCACCCATGCAGTAGCCCTGGGCGCTTGCGCAACGGTCTCGGCGCCTACCAGTTCGATTGCGGGCAGGTGTTCTTCGGTGCGAAGGGGCCGTTTTTGTTGAAGGCGTGTTCGGCGAAGCGCTCTCCCATGCGGCGGTGGCCTGCTCCGTCCGGGTGGAGTTGGTCGGGCAGCGGTAGTTCCTCGAAGTCCGGCTCTCCGTAGAGGGTGCGACCGTCCAGGTAGTGGAGGTTCGGGTCGTCGGCCGTTCGTTGCGCGGTGATTCGGGCGAGCTCGGCCCGGATGGCGTTGAGCGTCAGCCGCCCGGCGGCCCGGTCCGACGGGTCGCCGAGGGCCCGGAAGCTAACCTTCGGGCCGTCGAAGTCAGGGGCGAGA
Source organism: Saccharopolyspora sp. NPDC000995 (assembly GCF_053599315.1). NCBI lineage: Bacteria > Bacillati > Actinomycetota > Actinomycetes > Pseudonocardiales > Pseudonocardiaceae > Saccharopolyspora > Saccharopolyspora sp. NPDC000995. The sequence goes on along the minus strand of NZ_JBSFLZ010000189.1, from coordinate 6,390 downwards.
GGGCCCGGGGTATCCTCCTGGATCGGGCAAAAGATGGGGGAGACGACCAGCAGCGGAGCGGACGGGTGGCCTTCGCGGATGGTGTCGAGGAAGCCGTGGACCGCCGGGGCGAAGGCGCGCAGGCGCATCAGATCCGCGTTGACGAGATTGATGCCGATCTTGAGACTGATCAGGTCAGCCGGGGTGTCGCGCATGGTGCGCGCGGTGAACGGGTCGAGCAGGGCGTTGCCGCTGAACCCCAGGTTGATCAGCTCCACGCCACCCAGGACGGCGGCCAGCACCGGCCAGATCGCGGTCGGGCTCCCCGCTGCGGAGCCATGGCTGATCGAACTGCCGTGGTGCAGCCAGACCCTGCGCCCGCGATCCGGCGCCGCCTCCACCGGGGCGTCGGTGCGCAGGGCGATCAGCTCCGTGGTTTCGACGTGTGGCAGCCAGATTTCGACGTCCTTCACGTCCGCGGGCAGCTCGGCGAACCGGACCGTGGCTGCGGGGCCGGGGCTGACGACCGCGGACAAAGTGGCCATGTCGATGGTGCGGACATTGCCGCCCGTCGCGGTGGCCTGGCCTGCTGGACGGCCGTCGACGAGCAGGTCATACACGCCGTCCGGAGTCGCCGGGGCGCCCGTGTAGACCATCTTCGTGGGGATCACGTCCAGTTCGATCGCGGTGGCCCGGGTGCGAAAGGCCAGTCGCACACCGGAGGGCTGGGACTCGACCACCGCCAGGTGTTCGTTGGGGAACTGCTTCCGGGCCCAGGCGGGCAACCGGTGCGGCAGCACGCCGTGCTCGGTGTTTTCCAGGTCCAGAGCTCCGCGCAGGATGCGGGGTTCGATCGGGGTGGTGATCCAGTCGGTCACCTCGGCCTCCTCAACGGGTTTCGAATGCTTGAAGGCGCGGCGAATGCGGGCCCGTTCGCCGTTCACCGTTGCGTGGCGTCGCTGGCATTTCGCGCGGTTACCCGACCACCTTGTTCAGGAATCCGGTCAGGTTGGTTGTGGTCCGCTCGACCTTCTCCGTCAACGCGAGCGACCCGTGGAGGCGCTCGCCGGAGCCGACTTCCTTTTTCCCGTGCACGTAGAGCGAGCAGACCAGACCGGTGCGGTAGGAGCCGACGGAGTTGCCCTGCTGCCCGCCCCGGGCCGCCCTGCGCGCAATCGTTAGTGAGACACCGTCTCCGGTGTGCGTGGTCAGCAACAGCGAGCACCTGCTGCGCCGCAGGTGTCCGGCATGCGGCGAAGCCAGCCGCAGCACGACACCCACCAACCCGTCGCCGGACTCGGTGACGAGGTAGGCCCGCCGCGACGCGGCGGAATTCCGCCACCCTAAGAAATCCAGGTCGTGCCACGGTGGCCAGGTCCTGGGGGGACAGGCAGGCGCTTGGACTCGCCTTTGGTGCGGTTGACAACGATGCGCGGTTTTCGCGCTCGATAGCAGGCCTCATAGATATAAAGCTACTCATCCTAGAGTTTCGTCGCGACCTATTTAGTTCTAACCTAGACCCTCTAGGAGAGGGGTGCGGATGGCACGTGCGGGGTTGAACGCCGAACGCCTGACCCGGGCTGCGGCGGAACTGGCCGACGAGGTCGGCTTCGGGAACGTGACCGTCTCGGCGCTAGCGCGCCGATTCGGCGTGAAGGACGCGAGCCTGTATTCGCACGTCAGGAACGTGCAGGACCTGAAGGTCGGCGTGGCGGTGCTGGCCCTGTCGGAGCTCGCCGACCGGGCCGCCGGCGCGCTGGCCGGTCGCGCGGGCAGGGATGCCCTCGTCGCCTTCGCCAACGCCTACCGGGATTACGCCAATGAGCACCCGGGGAGGTTCGCGGCGGCGCAGATGGAGCTCGACGCGGAGACCGCGGCAGTCAGTGCGGCGCGTCGGCACTCGGAGATGACGCGGGCGATCTTGCGCGGCTACGACCTGTCGGAGCCCGACCAGACGGATGCCGTGCGGCTGCTGGGCAGCGTCTTCCGCGGGTACGTGAGCTTGGAGGCGGCGGGCGGGTTCCGCCACCACCCGCGCGAGGCGGACGCCTCCTGGTCCAGGGCCTTGGACGCCCTCGACGCCACCCTCCGGAACTGGCCGCCCGCTTCGTGATTCGTGTCGGTCAGTTGAGGCCGAGCATGCGGATGCGGCGGTTGATCGCGTCCGACTCGCCATTGATCGAGACGTCGCCGGTGGCGATCGCTTCGAGCGCGCCCCCGGTACCCGCAGACCACCGCGAGCGGCGAGAGCGCACGCTGTGTCGCGTCGGCAGCGGGCTTCCCGGGCAGCGACGCACCTGGTGCGCTTGCGCGACCCTCCTGCACTGGTCCGCAGCGCCGTGCCGACCGACATACCTGAAGGAAGCACGCGCGAGGGCCAGGCTGGTCGCGGCAATATGCGCCTATCTCTATATCGGGGCTCCGCTGCCGGTCGGGCGTTTGCGGGCTGCGATCGAACCGTTCAGTGGTTGCACCACTACTCTCCGTGCTACGGAGAGTGACTGTCTCCACGGTTCACGGATCGATCTTAATCGAATAGGGTACATTGCGACGGCATGAAACCCCCGAATTGTCGACGCTCCGTAACTGCCCTGACTGCTCTCTTGATCGGTGTCGGAACCGCCGCCGCCTGGGCCCCCGCAGCGGGCGCGGCTTCCTCGGTCGAGGACCAGGTCGTCAACCTCGTGAACGAGAAGCGCGCCGACGCCGGCTGCAACTCCGTTTCGGTGGACTCCCGGCTCTCCTCGTCGGCCAAGGCCCACAGCGCCGACATGGCCAATCGCGCCTACTTCGATCACACCACCCCCGACGGTGTGACCTTCTCGCAGCGCATCTCGAAGGCCGGCTACCCGTCGCCGGGTGCCGAGAACATCGCCATGGGCTACCAGACCGCACAACAGGTCATGGACGGCTGGATGAAGTCCGACGGTCACAAGGCCAACATCCTCAACTGCTCCAACAAGACCATCGGCGTCGCCGTCGACACCAACGGCTACTACTGGACACAGGACTTCGGGCGCTGAGCCGTCCGGTGGCTGCCCGGCATTCGGCATACTGCCCGCTGATGATGTTGCCGCCAGTGGAGAAGCAGGCAGCTGCCTCGTTCGACGAAGCGCTCCGACGGCGTCGAAACAACCGCGAGCACTCCGCCGCCCCGCTGTCCGCGCAAGCGGTCAGCCGACTGCTGTGGGTAGCGCAACGCATCGGCCACCAGGTGGTGGACCACTGCGTCACCAGTAACAACTTCAGTAGCGCGCGGGGTGGACACGCCCCACGCCAACACCACGGCTTTGTCCTCCGGGCGAAGGGCCCCATCTGGGAGCGTATGTGCGCTGACCGGCGCTTTTAAGGTTTGTTAATCTTGATGGGCCCACTGTGGGCAATCAAGGTCCATTATGGACAGACTTGGGGCGGCGCTAACTCTCGGTAAACCGAAGTTGCGCAAGAGATACGGGATGCGCGAAGGGCAAAGATAATGATCTATAGGACTGCCGGTCTGCTGATTGAGTCTCGCTGATACGCCCACGGCCATGCTGCACGAAGCGATGGCACCCTTCAGTGAACAGCTAGAAATCGAAGACTGGCGATGATCCCGCCTCCGCTTGAGGCCGGTTGGTACCAGCCTCCACAACCGCACCAATCGGCTCTTCGGTCCACAAACAAGTAATGTCGGCAGCGAGTAGGGCGATACGACGCAGCATTACGCAAAACGCGAAGGCGATTGTCGAGTTATATCTCCGAGTTCGCCCGCCTCCCGCCAGGCCCCTGTAAAAGGGCGTCTTCGCTCGTCGGGCTTCCGTGACGGGCCTGCCCCACGGCCACTCGGGGTGTGGGCGCCGAGCGGGCCGGAGTCCGTGCTGTCTTCTACTGCTTCCGGATCAAAGGTGCGCCTTGCGGTCGGAAGGGTCCAGCGTTCGGCTGAGGGTGTGGGCCTCGTGCAGGAGGAGGGCGCCGAGTTCGGGTTGCCGGTCCGGGCGGAAGCGGGATTCGATGCCGGTCAGCGTCAGGGCCCACACGGGTTGCCCCGCGCGGTCGAACACCGCCGCCGCCATGCCCCAGCTTCCCTCGACCACCAGACCGGGGTTTACGGAGTAGCCATCGCGCCGGGTGCGGGAGATGCGGGCGCGCACTTCCTCGGGGGCGTGCGTCTGGCCCCATCGGCTGGTCAAGTCGGTCCGCTCCAGGTAGGCGTCGATCTCAGCGTCGTCGAGGAAGGCGAGGATGACAAGGCCCGCGGAGACGACTCCGAGCGGGAACCGGGCGCCCTCATAAAGCACGAAGGACCGGATCGGGAAGTCGCCGTCCTCGCGGAGCAGGCACACCGTTTCCTCTCCTCGCAGAGCCGAGAAGAACGCGCTTTCACCGGTCTTGGCCGCCAGCCGGTGCACGCTCGCGCGGGCGTGGTGCGTGACGTCGTAGCGGGTGCCGGCCGTCTGCCCCAGCAGGTACAGCTCGGGGCCGAGGAACCACCGGCCGGTGCGCCGGTCGCGGTCGACGAACCCCTCATCCGCCAGGGAGCAGAGCAGGCGGTGCACGGTCGGCCGGGGGAGGTCAGTAGCCCGGGCGAGGTCGCTGGTGGCCGCCCCCGCCTCGTTGGCGGCGGACAGTGCCCGGAGCACCGAACCGACCCGGCCGATCAAATGGGCATTGGGGCTCGCGCTCATGCCTCCATCCTAACGTCCACTGAATGAACACCAAGGTCGATCAGAGGTCACCTGACGAACAGTTCGGCCGCCGTTCATCCTTGTTTGTTGCGGTGAACACGAGGTTGCTCCTTTACTGCTGCTGTTCGTTCAGCGGACCGATGAAGGGGTGATGAGTTGTCAAAGCTGCGTTCGAGTGCGGCGGAGGCACTGGCCGATGTGCTCGAAGACGGGATGACGATTGCCGCCGGCGGCTTCGGCCTGTGCGGTATCCCGAGCGACCTCATCGAGGTTGTCCGCGACAGCGGGGTCACCGGTTTGACGGTGGTCTCCAACAACATGGGTGTTGACGGCAAGGGACTCGGGCTGCTGCTCGAGAACCGCCAGGTGGCGAAGGTGATCGCGTCCTACGTGGGTGAGAACAAGCTGTTCGCCCAGCAGTACCTGGACAAGGCGCTGGTCGTGGAGTTCGCGCCGCAGGGGACGCTGTCCGAGCGGTTGCGGGCCGGCGGTGCGGGAATCGCGGCGTTCTACACGCGCGCGGGCGTCGGAACCCCGGTGGCCGACGACAAGCCGTTGGCGGAGTTCGACGGGCAGACCTACGTCCAGGAACGGGGGATCGTCGCTGACGTGGCGCTCGTGCACGCCCACACCGCGGACCCGGCCGGCAACCTCGTCTACCGGGCGAGCGCGCGGAACTTCAACCCGGTCATCGCGACCAGCGGGAAGGTGACGGTGGTCGAGGTCGAGCACTTGAGCGAGGAGTACCTCGACCCGGAACTGGTCATCACCCCGGGCATCTACGTTGACCGCATGGTCCTCGCCCAACCCCGCATCAAGGACATCGAGAAGCGCACGGTGCGCCCCCGCGTCCCCGCCCTGGCCGACTAGGAGCAACCCATGACCTGGACTCGCGACGACATGGCGGCGATCGCCGCCGCCGAACTCCGCGACGGCGACTACGTCAACCTCGGGATCGGCATCCCGACGCTGGTCGCCAACCACATCCCGGACGGCGTGCAGGTAACGCTGCAGAGCGAGAACGGTATCCTGGGCCTGGGGCCCTTCCCCTTCGAGGGCGAGGAAGACGCCGACCTCATCAACGCAGGGAAGCAGACCGTCTCGATCAATCCCGGAGCGAGCTACTTCGATTCGGCGGAGTCGTTCGCGATGATGCGCGGCGGGCACATCGACATCGCCATCCTGGGCGCTCTCCAGGTGAGCGAGGGCGGCGATCTGGCGAACTGGACGATCCCCGGTGCCCTGGTGAAGGGCATGGGCGGTGCGATGGACCTGGTCGTCGGTGCCCGCAAGATCGTCGTACTCACCGATCACGTGGCAAAGGACGGCACACCGAAGATCGTCGAGCGGTGCACGCTGCCGCTGACCGGTGCCGGAGTGGTAGACCGGATCGTCACGGACCTGGCGGTGCTCGACGTGGCAGCGGAGGGGCTGCGCCTGGTCTCGCTCGCCCCCGGTGTCACAGAGAGCGAGGTTCGGGTCAAGACCGGCGCCCCGATCCTGGAACCGGTTGCGACGCGGTGATGCTCACGAGCACCGATGTGGGTCTCGTCGGTGCCCCGGGCGTCATTCCCGTGCAGCCGCAGCAGCTTTCGGACGCGACCTACAGATTTTGGGAGTGGACCAATGGAAAGAGCACGAACGACCGGTAGTTCTGTGATCGTGGCGGGGGCGCGGACTCCGATGGGGCGGTTGCTCGGCTCGCTAAAGGACTTCTCGGGTGCGCAGCTGGGTGGGGTTGCGATCA